>JADCDC010000374.1 GCA_020252385.1 Aestuariivirga sp. | reverse complement strand
GTCGAGGGCGACCTGCGCCGCGAAGTCTCGATCAACATCAAGCGCCTCGTCGACCTTGGCTGCTACCGCGGCCTCCGTCACCGCAAGGGCCTGCCCGTGCGCGGCCAGCGCACCCACACCAACGCCCGCACCCGCAAGGGTCCCGCCAAGGCGATCGCCGGCAAGAAGAAGTAAAGGCTGAAAGAACATGGCTAAGGAAGCTCAACGTCCGCGCCGCAAAGAGCGCAAGAACATCTCCTCCGGCGTGGTCCACGTGAACTCGTCGTTCAACAACACGATGATCACCATCACCGACGTGCAGGGCAATGCCATCGTCTGGGCCTCGGCCGGCAAGCTCGGCTTCAAGGGCTCGCGCAAGTCCACCCCCTATGCCGCGCAGGTCGCTGCCGAGCAGGTGGGCCGTGCGGCCATGGAGCATGGCATGCGCACCGTCGAGGTCGAGGTTTCGGGGCCGGGTGCCGGCCGTGAGTCCGCCCTTCGCGCGCTGCAGGCCTGCGGCCTCCAGGTGACGTCGATCCGCGACGTGACGCCGATCCCGCACAACGGCTGCCGTCCGCCGAAGCGCCGCCGCGTCTGACCGTTTGGCCGCCGCCGCCCGGCGATTTCCGGGCGGCTCATCGATATCTTTGTGAAAGCAAGGCTCCCCCGGCGGGGAGCCGGATTTTCGACAGGAAGCACAGCAGATGCAAGTGAACCAGAAGAACTGGCAGGAATTGATCCGTCCGTCGAAGCTCGAGGTCCAGCCGGGCCGCGACCGCCGCCGCGTGGCCACCTTCGTGGCCGAACCGCTCGAGCGCGGCTTCGGCACGACGCTCGGCAATGCGCTGCGCCGCATCCTGCTGTCTTCGCTGCAGGGCGCTGCCGTCACCTCGGTGCACATCGACGGCGTGCTGCATGAATTCTCCTCGATCGCCGGCGTGCGCGAGGATGTGACGGACATGATCCTGAACATCAAGGAAATCGCCATCGGCATGCAGGGCGAGGGCCCGAAGCGCCTGATGCTGCGCAAGGAAGGCCCGGGCGTCGTGCGCGCCACCGACATCCAGACCACCGGCGACATCCAGATCCTCAACCCCGATCACGTCATCTGCACGCTGGACGAGGGAGCGGAGATCCGCATCGAATTCACGGTCGCGACCGGCAAGGGCTATGTCTCCGCCGAGCGCAACCGCCCGGAAGACGCGCCGATCGGCCTGATCCCGGTCGACTCGATCTACAGCCCGGTGAAGCGCGTGTCCTTCAAGATCGAGAACACCCGCGAGGGCCAGATCCTCGACTACGACAAGCTCATCATGAACGTCGAGACCGACGGATCGGTGAGCCCCGAGGACGCCGTCGCCTATGCCGCGCGCATCCTGCAGGACCAGCTCTCCGTGTTCATCAACTTCTCGGAACCGTCCAAGGCGGTGATCGAGGAGCAGCGCCCCGAACTCGAGTTCAATGCAGCGCTCCTCAAGAAGGTGGACGAGCTGGAACTGTCAGTCCGTTCCGCCAACTGCCTGAAGAACGACAACATCGTCTATATCGGCGACCTGATCCAGAAGACGGAGGCCGAAATGCTCCGTACGCCGAACTTCGGACGCAAGTCGCTGAACGAGATCAAGGAAGTCCTCGCCCAGATGGGGCTGCACCTCGGCATGGAAGTGCCGAACTGGCCGCCTGAGAACATCGAGGAACTGGCCAAGAAGTACGAGCAACATTATTGAGAACCGAACGGTGCCAGCCCCAGTGCGGCGCCGGAATTGAAGGAGAACGGTTATGCGTCATGGTTTCAGGGGCCGCCGGTTCAACCGCACGGCAGAGCATCGTCAGGCGATGTTCGCCAACATGGCTGCGGCATTGATCAAGCATGAGCAGATCGTCACGACTCTGCCCAAGGCCAAGGACCTCCGCCCGGTTGTCGAGAAGCTCATCACCCTCGGCAAGAGCGGCAGCCTCCACGCCCGCCGCACCGCCATGGCGCAGCTTCGCGACGAGACCCAGCTCAAGAAGCTGTTCGATGTGCTGGCCAAGCGCTACGAGAGCCGCAACGGCGGCTATCTCCGCATCATGAAGGCCGGCTTCCGCTATGGCGACCAGGCCCCGATGGCGGTGATCGAGTTCGTCGACCGTGACGTCAGCGCCCGCGGCCAGGATTCGGGCCCGAGCCAGAAGACCGAAGAGACCGCCGAAGCAGCCGCCTGAACCGGCAAGCCATCGGCCAGACAATAAGGCAGCGGTAACGCTGCCTTTCTTTTTTGGGGCCTGCGGCAGGACTGCGCCGCGAACACGTCTGGCGCTGAACGCAGAAATAGTAGACTCTTCCCGATTGAATGATGAGTCGCTTCGACATCTTCAGCGCCGCGAAGGAGCCTTTTGCCGATCGCGCCGAGTCATCGGCCTTCCTGCGCGCCGCCCGCGACCGCTTCGGCGTGCTCAACCTGTCCTACTGGTTTCTCGGTGCCTCGAGCGAGATCCCGGACCGGATGAGCTGGTTCTCGACCTATGACGAGAGCTACATGGCCCGCTATCTGCGCGATGTGACGCCCCTCAGGGACCGGGCGTTCCAGCTGTGCTTTCGCCACCTGCTGCCGCTCGACTGGGCCGAGGTCCGGCGCGCCGACGCGACGGTCGAAAGCATTCACGCCGTCGCCGAGGGTTATGGCATCGGCCGGCATGGCATCTCGATTCCCATCCGCGAGCCAGGCGTGGGCGATGCCATGTTCTCGGTGAACTTCGAGTGCGACGATGGCACCTGGACTGCGCTCCGCGCCGGGCTGGTGAACGACGTCCACCTGTTTGCCCACTACTATCACCTGCGCATGAAGACGGTGATCGCCCAGCAGGACACCTCCGCGGAGTTCGACCTGAGCCCGCGCGAGCGCGAGGTGCTGCAATGGGCGGCCGAAGGCAAGACGGCATGGGAGACGGCGCGCCTCCTGAAGGTGAGCGAAAGCGCTGTCACCCTCTATACCAGCAACGCCATGCACAAGCTCAGGGCCAAGACCAAGACCCAGGCCGTGGCAATCGGGGTGAGGAGCGGGCTTCTGAACTAGAGCGCGCTCCGGCCAGGTTTCTCACCCGGAAGGAGCGCGCCGTCTCAGCCGTTGAACACCTCGGCGACCGGGATCACCGCGTGGTCGCCATAGCCGTTGAACAGGGTCGAGGTGGCGATGCCATAGGCGCCGAGCGTGCCGAACTCGATATAGTCCTCATCGCGGATATCTTCCGGCAGGTCGAGCCTAGCGGGTAGCACGTCGAGCGGGTCGCAGGTGGGGCCGAAGACCTTCCACGGCTTGGTCCGGCCCGTGAGCACCGCGCCATCGCGGATGACGCGATAGGGCGGCTGCAACTCCGGCACCTGCATGAATTCCATGAGGCCGCCATAGATGCCGTCATTGAGGAAGATGTCGTCGCCGTCCGAGCACACGAGCTTGATGCGGGTCAGGAGCGACATCGAATTGGCCACGAGCCCGCGGCCCGGCTCGCACTCGAGGCGCGGCTCGTTGCCCTTGCCGAAGTGCCGGGTGGTGGCCTCCGCGATGGCGGTGAAGAAGGTGGCAAGCGGGGCAGGGCGGCTCAGCGGATAGCTGGCGGGGAAGCCGCCACCCACGTTGAGCGTGCCTACCCGGACGCCCGATCCCTCGACGATCTGGGCCGCCGCCTCGATGTGGCGCACATAGACGCCGGGATCGCGCGACTGCGAGCCCGGGTGGAAGGTGAGGACGGGCCGGAAGCCACGCTGCGCGATGTCCTTCAGCAGGGCCATCGCCGTCTGCGGGGCTGCGCCGAACTTGGTGGAGAAGTCATGCGCCGCGTTCGACTGGTCGCGCGGCAGAACGAAGCGCACGGCGAGTTCCACCCGGCGGTCTCCGCCGGTCATCTCAGCGACCTTGGCCACCTCCTCACGCGAGTCGACGGCAAAGCGGCGGCAGCCATGCTTGTGATAGGCATTGGCGATCTCGCGGCGCGACTTGACCGGGTTGTGATAGTGGAAGTGGGCGCCAGGCTGCACCGCATGGACGAGCGCCATCTCCTGCACCGAGGCCACGTCCCATTGGTTGAGGCCGGCCTCCGCCAGCGCCCTGACCACCTCGCGGGAGGGATTGGACTTCACGGCGAAGCTCACGTCGCCCGGGAACCCGGCGGTGAATTCGCCCAGGCGTTGCCTGAGGCTCGCCTCGCTGAAGCAGAAGACGGCCTCCTCCGGCTGCAGGATGTCGGCCACCTGCGCGGCATCCGCGTAGAAGGAAGAACGAACGATGTTCAGGGCTGCCTGTGCCATGGATATCTCCTTCCGCTTGCAGGAACGGTGAATTGCTACTGGCAAATAACGTCCGTGACTGTGGGAATACACACGGCATAATGCTTTATTGCGACGGTTGAGTCGTCAGATTGACGGATAGAGGGACCGTTTCGACGCATGGCACAGGTCACCGCCAAGGATGAGGAGCTTCTTGCCCTGCTGAAGGCCGACTCGCGCCAGCCGGTGGCCGCCCTGGCACGCAAGCTCGGCCTGTCGCGCACCACCGTTCAGGACCGGCTGAAGCGGCTGGAGGAATCCGGCGTGATCTCGGCCTACACGGTGCGCTTGTCGCGCGAGATGGAACTGGGCGTGATCCGCGCCTTCGTCATGCTGGCGGTGGAGCCCCGGCGACAGGTGGAGGTTGGCCGCGCGCTTGCCCGCTTCCCCCAGATCGAGACGCTGCACACGCTGAGCGGCAAGTTCGACCTGATCGCGGGGGTGAAGACCGCCTCCTCCGAGGCCATGGACCGGCTGATCGACGAGCTCGGCCAGATACCGGGCGTGACCCGGATCGAGACATCGGTCATTTTGTCGACAAAGCTTGATCGCAGATAGGCGCGTTTCGCGCCGCAAGAGGATTCATGATGCGCCTTGCCACCACCATCCTGTCCGCCCTGCTTCTGTTCCTGGCAACGCCGCTCGCCAGGGCGGAGCAGAAGGCCGTTCCGGGCAATGCCGCCCAGCTGCAGCTGTCCTTCGCACCGATCGTCAAGCGTTCGGCCCCGGCGGTGGTCAACGTCTATGCGCAGCGCGTGACGCAGACCGCACAGGGCAACCGCTTCTTCGACGATCCGTTCTTCCGCCGCTTCTTCGGCGACGACGGCAGCTTCGGCAGGCCGCGCGAGCGGGTGCAGAATTCGCTGGGCTCCGGCGTCATCGTCGATCCCGCGGGTCTGATCGTGACCAACAACCACGTGATCGAGGGGGGGCGGGAGATCACCGTGGCCCTGTC
>JADCDC010000373.1 GCA_020252385.1 Aestuariivirga sp. | reverse complement strand
CCGCCGTTCCGCGCAGGAGGTCGCGCCCGCTGCCGCCGAGCAGCGTGTCGTCGCCGCTGCCGCCAATCAGCGTATCGGCGCCGAAGCCGCCCTGCACCACGTCGTTCGCCCGCGCGTTCTGGATGATGGCGCGCAGCGTGCCGATGACGTCGACCCCGAAGTGATCGAAGAAGCGCGCATCCTCCGTGGCCAGCACCGCCTTGATCATGTGCGGGGGAATGTCGGAGAGCGGGATCGCATCGTCCTGGCGGATGCCGCGCCGGCCGATGATCTCGCCATCGGCATCGGTGAAGGTGACGGCATATTCGCGCCCGCGGTTCCACACGTCGCCGGTGCCGGAGAAGGGTGGCAGCGCATAGGCCAGCAACACGAAGCAGGCGATGACGCCGAAGGTGAGCCCGTCGTCGACGAGGTCGACGAAGACCCGCTTCACGCCGCGCAGCCGGAACCTTTCGAGAAAGGTCAGGTAGGCGGAGTGGCGGCGCTTCAGGAAATCCCAGGTCTCGAACACCGCCGTGCTGACGGCGCCGTCGGCGCGCCACAGCTTGCCGGACACCGACTGATGCGAAGGGACCTTGGACACTCTACCGACCGCTCCTGAAACGGAGAAATTAGAGCGCAATTGTGACAAAAACGCGCCCCGGGCGCCAGTGCCGGGTTGACGTCCTGCCTCGCTTCCGTGGCATAAGCCTCAGGCCATGGCCGCCGACACGCCCTTCTGGAAGACCAAGTCCCTCGCCGAGATGACGCGCGCGGAATGGGAATCGCTGTGCGACGGCTGCGGCCGCTGCTGCCTCAACAAGCTGGAGGACGAGGATACCGGGCGCTTCCTCTACACCAAGGCCGCCTGCAAGCTGCTCGATCTCGGCACCTGCCGCTGCACGGATTACGCGAATCGCCAGGCCAAAGTGCCCGACTGCGTGGCGCTGACGCCGGAGAACGTCGGCCGCCTCGGCTGGCTCCCCGCCACCTGCGCCTACCGCCTGCTGGACGAAGGCCGCTCGCTGCCGTGGTGGCACCCGCTGGTGTCCGGCCGCCCCGAGACGGTCGCCGAGGCGGGTATCTCCGTGGCGGGTGTGGCCTATTCGGAAGAGGGCATCACGGTCGATGAACTGGTCGACCACCTGTGGACGCTGCCCAAGGCGCGGAGGAAGAAGATCGGCTAGGCCGCTTCCATGCGCGGCGGCTTGATCAGGCCGGCGGCCTTGATGATCGTCGGGTCCAGGCCCTCGCCGCCCCGGGCGAGGTGGGCCAGCAGGGTCTGGCGCATGCGGGGGTCCCAGAACTTGTTGATGTGCTCGGCCGCGTCCTTCACCGCCGCGTCGGGGCCCGAGCCGTTGAAGAAGGAGGCGATCTGGTTCGCCATGCGGATCATGTCGCGCTGTTCCATGGAATTCACTCCTCGTCGAAAATCATGACGCCGCGGTTCGAGAGCGCGGCGAGTTTGAGATGGGCCTGCCGCGCCAGGCTGAGCGCCAGCGCGGTGGGGGCGGAAACGGTGGCGAGCGCGCCGATGCCGGCGATGGCGCATTTCTGCACGAGCTCGAAGCTGCAGCGGCTGGACATCAGGACGAAGCCCTGGGTGAGGTCGTAGCCGCCCCGCGCCAGCGCGCCGATCAGCTTGTCGAGGGCGTTGTGGCGGCCCACATCCTCGCGCGAGAGCAGGATCTCTCCGTCCACGGAGCACCATGCGGCGGCATGGACCGTGCGGTTCAGCCGGCTCATCGGCTGGTGGGCGGGGAGTTCGCCATAGGCGCGGGCCACCGCCTCGGGCGCGAGCGCCACGCGGGGGAGGGGCCGGCCCGGCATGCGGATCGCGTCCTTGATGTCCTCGATGCCGCAGAGGCCGCAGCCGGTGCGGCCCTCGATGGCGCGACTGGCCATCCGTGTACGGTCGATCTTTTCCTCCGGCACCGAGAGGTCGATCGCATAGCCCTCGCCCGAGGGCAGCACGAGCGCGCCCGAGACGTCCAAGGGGCTGGAGATGATGCCCTCAGCCAATGCGAAGCCGATCGCGAAATCCTCGAAGTCGGCGGGCGTTCCCATCATCACCGCATAGGGCACGGAGTTGAACTGCAGCGCCAGGGGCACTTCCTCCGGCACCTGCCAAACGGCCTCGACATCGCCCGCCAGCGTGTGGAGGACGCCCTTCGCCGGCACCGAGGTGGCAAGCGCCTGCACATGCCCCGGATGGACCGGAGCCAGCGCGCCCTTCCTGTCGCGGCGGTCGCTCATTCGGCGGCCACCATCTTGGCGGCGATGCGCTTGTTCTCCTCCTCGCGCTCCTCCCACTCCTTCTGCCAGTCGGAGGGCTGGTTGGAGAGCGAGACCTGGACGGCGGTCACCTTGTATTCGGGGCAGTTGGTGGCCCAGTCCGAATGCTCGGTGGTGATCACGTTGGCGCCCGATTCCGGATGGTGGAAGGTGGTGTAGACCACGCCCTGGGGCATGCGCTCCGAGATCGCGGCGCGCAGCGTGGTGGCGCCCATGCGGCTCTGGATCGAGACCATCGCCCCGTCATTGATGCCGCGCACCTCCGCGTCATGCGGGTGGATCTCGAGCACGTCCTCCGGATGCCACGCGACATTCGCCGTGCGCCGCGTCTGGGCGCCGACGTTGTACTGCGAGAGGATGCGGCCCGTCGTCAGGATCAGCGGGAAGGAGCGGTTGGTGCGCTCAGGCGTGGGCACGAATTCGGTGACGACGAAACGGCCGAGCCCACGCACGAAGCCGCCGACATGCATGAGCGGCGTGCCCTCCGGCGCCTT
>JADCDC010000372.1 GCA_020252385.1 Aestuariivirga sp. | reverse complement strand
CCAAGGTTCGGGTGCTGACGCGGCGGGCATCCGCGATCGAAACGCTTGGGGCAGCAAGCGTGTTGTGCACCGACAAAACAGGGACATTGACCGAGAACCGCATGACCATCGCCGAGTTGCGCCTGGCTGACGGGACTGCATTCAAGATCGGTAGCGCGCCGCTTCCCGAAGCGTTTCGTGACATAGCAGCAGCGGGGATGATGGCCTCGGCGCCTGAACCATTCGATCCGATGGAAAAGGCCTTTCACGTTCTGGCACACGCCGATGTGCGCCCCGGCGAGCTACTGCCGGGAACGAGCTGGAAACTGCTGCGGACATATGCGCTGGCGTCCGACCTGCTGGCCATGTCGCAAGTCTGGGGCACCGGCGATGGGGGAGGGCGCGTCGCCGCGAAGGGAGCGCCCGAAGCAATAGCCCGTCTGTGCCGGCTTGATGCGTCTGCCCATGCCGCGCTGACGGCCGAGGTCGATCAGATGGCAAGGACCGGCTTGCGCGTGCTGGGGGTTGCAGAAACAGACTTTGTCGGCGCCGACCTGCCCGAAAACCAGCGTGCTTTCGCCCTTCGCTTTCTGGGCCTCGTGGGACTGGCAGATCCGTTGCGCGCATCTGTGCCGCAGGCGGTGGCGCTGTGCCGCAGCGCAGGGATCCGGGTGATCATGATAACCGGCGACTATCCGGCCACGGCGCAGGCCATCGCGGCACAGGCGGGCCTGCAGGGCAACCGGGTGATCAGCGGCACCGAGCTTCAGGCGATGTCGGACGCCGATCTGGCAACGGCGGTGCGCGATGTCACCATTTTCGCCCGCATCATGCCGGAACAGAAACTCCGGATCATCAACGCGTTGAAAGCCACCGGCGCCGTCGTCGCCATGACCGGCGACGGGGTGAACGATGCGCCTTCGCTGAAGGCCGCAGACATCGGCGTGGCGATGGGTGGGCGCGGCACGGATGTGGCGCGCGAGGCGGCCAGCATCGTATTGCTGGACGATGATTTTGGGTCGATCGTCACCACCGTCCGGTTGGGACGGCGTATCTATGACAACCTCAGAAAGGCGATGAGCTTCATTCTGGCGGTGCATGTGCCCATCGCCGGGCTCGCTCTGATGCCCTTGCTCTTGGGCATGCCGATCCTGTTCAGTCCAGTGCACATCGCCTTTCTGGAAATGGTGATCGATCCGGTCTGCTCGCTGGTGTTCGAGGCCGAAACCGAGGAAGAGGGGGTCATGAGACGCCCGCCGCGCCCTCCGGCTGAGCCGTTGTTCTCCGCGCCCACGATCATGTGGAGCCTCGTTCAGGGCCTGCTTGTTCTGGGAGTGACCGCCACGATCCTTGTCTTCTCACCTCAATACGGTCTGGCGCCCGACCAGGTTCGCGGACTGACTTTCGCCTCGCTGGTCGTTTGCATCATGGCGCTGATCCTCGTGGACCGCTCCTTGTCATCCTCCATCATCACGGCAGTCAGTCGTCCAAACCGGGCGCTTGCGGTGGTCGTTCCGGTCGTGGTCGTCCTGCTTTCTGTTGCGCTGTTCTGGCAGCCTGCCCGCGATCTCTTCGGATTCGGTGCGCTTGAGGCCAGCTTTCTGGCGGTTCCACCTCTGACGGGCCTGATCGTGCTCTTGGTGCTGGAGGCGCTGAAGCCGATCTGGCGGCGCGCTGTCCAAACCCCCGCATCATCGCATGGCTCAATGCCCAACAGGAGACATCCATGACAAGCAACCCGAACAGTGCCGGCCTCGAGCGGAAAGACGTGGCAGTGCCGATCCTGTGGTTCGAGGATCTTCGCCGCGAGGATGTCGGGAAGGTCGGTGGAAAGAACTCCTCACTTGGTGAAATGGTCAGCACCCTCGGGTCCATGGGGGTACACGTTCCACCCGGCTTCGCCACGACGTCGGACGTCTATTGGCAGTTCATCAGTGCGAATGATCTTCGCGTCCGCATGGACGGCATGCTGGGTGATCTGGCGAGAGGCAAGGCGACTCTGGCGCAGACGGGCCAGGCAATCCGGTCGCTGATTCTTGCGGGTGACTGGCCGGCTGACACCGCCGCGGTTATCGTTCAGGCCTATTGCGAGCTATCGAAACGCGCAGGAAAGGCCGACGCCAGCGTGGCCGTGCGCTCCAGTGCCACCGCAGAAGACCTTCCGGACGCAAGCTTTGCCGGTCAGCAGGAAACATTCCTCAACATCACTGGCGAAACAGCCTTGCTTGATGCCTGCCGCCGGTGCTTCGCTTCGCTCTTCACCGACCGTGCGATCAGCTATCGGCAGGCGAAAGGCTTCAATCATATGTCCGTGGCGCTGTCGATCGGCATTCAGCAGATGGTACGCTCCGACCTTGCCGGTTCAGGCGTGATGTTTTCCATCGACACCGAAAGCGGTTTTCCAAATGTGGTCGTAATCGACGCAGCATTCGGCCTTGGCGAGAATGTCGTGCAGGGCGCGGTCGATCCGGACGAGTATCAGGTATTCAAGCCGCTGCTTTCGAGCCCGGCATTCACACCGGTCATCCACAAGAAGTGTGGCGAGAAGGCAATCAAGATGGTTCTTGGCTCAGCCGAGGCCCCGACGCGCAATGTTCCCACGTCGAAAGTGGAAAGGGCGTCCTTCGTTCTCGCCGAAAGGGAAATCCTGAAGCTGGCCTCATGGGCCGTGACGATCGAGAATCATTATCGATGCGCAATGGACATGGAGTGGGCGAAGGACGGTGAAACGGGTGACCTTTACATCGTGCAAGCCCGACCGGAAACCGTGCAGTCCCAACGGGACGTCTCGGCATATCGATCCTATAGCATCACTCAAAAGGGCAAGGAACTGACGCGTGGAGTCGCGATTGGCGATGCTGCGGTGGCTGGTCGTGTCTGCATGATCGAGAGCGCGCGTGACATAGCACAGTTCGTCGACGGATCGATCCTTGTGACCGGAACGACAGACCCCGACTGGGTTCCGAGCATGAAGCGGGCACGGGCCATCATCACCGATCACGGCGGGCGCACGTCGCACGCGGCAATCGTCAGCCGCGAACTGGGTCTTCCAGCCATCGTCGGAACGGGAAACGCCACGGAGGTCCTGTCGAGCGGACGTGATGTCGTGGTCTCCTGCGCCGAAGGGGATAACGGCATCGTGTACGATGAGGCCGCACGCTTCGAATCCGAAACCGTGGACATCGGCGGAATCCCCCAGACAAGAACGCAGGTGATGCTCAATCTGGCCAACCCGTCGGCGGCGTTCAGGTGGTGGAGGCTCCCGGCTGATGGCGTTGGCCTG
>JADCDC010000371.1 GCA_020252385.1 Aestuariivirga sp. | reverse complement strand
TGGCATGGGGAGCCTCGCGCAGGCCGCGGCCTTGATCGGCATGACCGGCCTCACGCTGCTGATCGTGCTCTGGGCCTCGCTTCCCTATGTGCTGCTGTCGGCACGGCGAGGCACCCTGCTGGCGGCACTCGCTCTCGCGCTGCTGCTTCCGGGCCTCTGGACCTGGGGAGCGCTGCGCCTTGCCGGGGCGAGTGCCGACATGGTTCCGGGTGTTGCGGTCCGCATCGTGCAGCCCAACGTGCCGCAGGAACAGAAATGGCGGGAGGACAACGCCCGCGCCATCTTCGACGACCTGAAGCGCCTGTCGGTCATGCCGACCGCTGAGAGGCCGGAGGGGATCGGCGGCGTCACGCTGCTCGTCTGGCCCGAATCGGCCGTTCCCTTCCTCATCGACGAGAGCCCGGCGGCCCGGGCGGAGCTGCAGCCCATGCTGGGCGGGCGCACCACGCTGCTGACCGGCGCCATCCGGGTGGACCGGAGCAGCGGCGGAGATGACCCGGACGTGTTCAACAGCATCATCGTCTTCGATGGCGCGGCCGAGCCCGTGGCGCGCTACGACAAGTGGCGCCTCGTGCCCGGCGGCGAGTTCCTGCCGCTTGCCTGGCTGCTCGAGCCCCTGGGCTTCCGCAAGGTGGTGACCACGCCCGGCAGCTTCACCGCCGGGGAAGGCCCGGTGACGATCCCGCTCCCCGGCGGCCTCAGGGCGGCAATGCTCATCTGCTATGAGGTGATCTTCCCGGACCGGCTGATCGATGCGGACGACCGGCCGCAGCTCATCGTCAACGTCACCAATGATGGCTGGTTCGGGCGCTCGACGGGCCCCTGGCAGCACCTGGCGCAGGCCCGCCTGCGCGCCATCGAGCAGGGCCTGCCGGTGGTCCGCGCCGCCAACACCGGTGTATCCGCGGTCATTGATTCGTACGGCCGCTCTCTCTCCAGCCTGCCTCTCCTGGAGCAGGGCGTTATCGACACGGCACTTCCGGCCGCCATTGCAACCCCAGCCTATGGAAACTGGGGTGATGGAATTCTGCTGTTGCTGCTTTCTGCAACATTAGGTAGCATGTTTTTCCTGAATTTGACACGCAGCCGCTGACAGCGTCCGGCAGGCTGCAAAATTTGCAGAACGCGGGCGGGTTTCAGGGGAAAAGCAATTGCGCGCAGGGATTATGTATATTAAGCGAGAGATACATCAGAGGGCGCGGCAGTCATGACAGATACTGTCGCTGCGTCATCTGGCGTCAGACCGGGGGGCATCAGGTCTGAGGAAAACATGACAAGACGCGATCCGAATTTCGTGGACGTGCATGTCGGAAGTCGTATCCGCATGCGCCGGCAACTCATCGGCATGAGCCAGGAGAAGCTGGGTGAACTGCTGGGCATCACCTTCCAGCAGGTTCAGAAATATGAAAAGGGTGCCAACCGCATCAGTGCGAGCCGCCTCTACTTCACCGCCAAGATTCTCGGCGTGCCGGTCCAGTTCTTCTTCGAGGAGCTGCCGGGCATCGAGGAGCACGGCGGGCTGGGCGAGGCGCGCGAGGAAGATGCGGTGCTCTCCGCCCTGATGAATGTCGAGGGCGTGACGCTCGCCAAGGCTTTCCGCGACGCCGACAGCGTGAACAAGCGGAAGCTCATTTCCACCATCGCCCGGGTCATCGCAGAGACCAAGGAATAGGGCGAAGGGGGCCGGTGCCCCGTTGCCGAGCCAGCTTGACCGGCGTTCACAACGCTGTCATTAAGCGCGCGGCTCAAGCAAGGGGGCACCAGGCCAGATGTCACGCAAGAATTTCGTTTTCACCAGCGAGTCGGTTTCCGAGGGCCATCCGGACAAAGTGTGTGACCGGATCTCCGACGAGATCGTCGACCTGTTCTATCGCGAGGCACTGGACCAGGGCTTCGATCCCTGGGCGATCCGCGTCGCCTGCGAGACCCTTGCGACGACGAACACCGTGGTGATCGCCGGCGAGACCCGCGGGCCTGCTTCGGTGACCAAGGAAAAGATCGACGCCACCGCCCGCCGCGCCATCCGTGACATCGGCTACGAGCAGCCGGGCTTCCACTGGGAGACGGCGAAGATCACCGTGCTGCTGCACAGCCAGTCGCCCGACATCGCGGCCGGTGTGGATGCCGGCGAGAAGAAGGACGAGGGCGCGGGCGACCAGGGCATCATGTTCGGCTATGCCTGCGACGAGACGCCCGAGCTCATGCCGGCACCCCTCTACTATTCCCAGAAGATCCTGAAATTGCTGGCGGAAGCCCGCCATAGCGGCAAGGAAAAGGCGCTCGGGCCCGATGCCAAGAGCCAGGTCAGCGTGATCTACAAGAACGGCAAGCCGGTCGGCGCCAGCCAGATCGTGGTGTCGCACCAGCACCTGGACGAGAGCCTGTCGTCCGCGGACATTCTGAAGATCGTCAAGCCCTATGTGAGGAAGGCGCTGCCCAAGGGCTGGATCACCGATGCCACCGTCTGGCACGTGAACCCGACGGGCAAGTTCTTCATCGGCGGCCCGGATGGCGACGCCGGCCTCACCGGCCGCAAGATCATCGTCGATACCTATGGCGGTGCCGCGCCTCACGGCGGCGGCGCCTTCTCAGGCAAGGACCCGACCAAGGTGGACCGCTCGGCGGCTTACGCCGCGCGCTACCTGGCCAAGAACGTGGTGGCGGCGGGGCTTGCGAAGCGCTGCACCATCCAGCTCTCCTATGCCATCGGTGTCTCCCAGCCGCTCTCGATCTATGTCGACACGCATGGCACCGGCAAGGTGCCGGAGGCGAAGCTCGAGAAGGCGCTGGCCAAGGTCATGGACCTTTCGCCCCGCGGCATCCGCACCCACCTCAACCTCAACCGCCCGATCTATGCGCGCACCGCCGCCTATGGTCATTTCGGCCGGGCGCCGGACAAGGACGGCGGTTTCTCCTGGGAGAAGACCGACCTCGTGAAGGCGATCAAAGCCGCGGTGAAGTGATCGAGACCGAACGGCGATTCCAGTTCTACGGGCGGCGCAAGGGGAAATCCTTGCGCCGTCATCATTCGGAACTGATTGAGGCGCTGCTGCCCCACCTCCGGGTGGATGCGGCCGATCCCCTGCGGGGCCTCGGCGAGCGGCGCTGGCTGGAGATCGGCTTCGGCGGCGGCGAGCACCTGGCGCGCCAGGCCGAACTCCACCCCGACGTCTCCTTCATCGGCGCGGAGCCTTTCGTCAACGGCGTGGCCAAGCTCCTGGCGCTGGTGGAGGAGAAGAACCTCGCCAATGTGAGGATCCATGACAGCGATGCGCGGCCGCTGCTCGAGGTGCTGCCGGACCATGGCTTCGAGCGCGTCTATCTCCTCTACCCCGACCCCTGGCCCAAGGCGCGCCACAACAAGCGCCGCTTCGTGAGCGGTGAGACGCTGGCGCATGTCCACCGCATCCTGAAGCCTGGCGGCTGGTTCCTCTTCGCCAGCGACATCGACGATTACGTCGCCTGGACGCGCGATCACGTGGCGGCCCATGGCGGCTTCACGGAGGAGGGCGATGCCTCCCAGCCCTATGAGAACTGGATCGAGACGCGCTACGAGGCCAAGGCCCGGCGCGAGGGGCGGGGGTCGCACTATCTGAGGTTCCGGCGGAACCCGTGAGTGACGGATCTGTGGGGGTTGCGGTCCAGCCCGAAAACGACTATATCCCCGCCAACTTAGGTTCACTCACATAGCCACGAAAGTGGAGATCGCGAGTGGGTCCCGGTCCCGGGGCCCGCTTTTTTTGTTGCCTGGAAGGCCCTGATGACGAGCGAAACAGAGACCAGACTGGCCCGGGAAACGGGCCCCGCGCAGCGGGTAGCGGCCTTGGCCGAACCCGTGCTGGCCGACATGGGTTTCCGGCTCGTGCGGGTGAAGATGAGCGGGCCCACGCTGCAGATCATGGCGGCACGGCCCGACGGCACCTTCTCGATCGATGACTGCGAGGCGGTGAGCCGCGCCATGTCGCCGATCCTCGACGTCGAAGACGTGATCGCGTCCCGCTACCATCTCGAGGTCTCCTCCCCCGGCATCGACCGCCCGCTGGTGCGGCCGTCCGATTTCGAGGCCTGGGCGGGCCACGAGGTGAAGATCGAGATGGCCGTGCCCGTGGCGGGCCGCAAACGCTTCAAGGGCGCGCTCGAGGGCTACGAGGCGGGCGAGGTGCGGCTGTTCATCGAGAACCCCGAGGGTGCAGCGAAGGAGCCGGTGCTGATCGGCGTGCCGTTCGCCGACATTTCCGATGCCAAGCTTGTTTTGACCGACCAGTTGATCGAAGCGGCGAAGAGCCGCCTGCCCCAGAAGGGTTATGGCGACGGCGCCGAGATCGACGAAGACCAGATTTCGCAGAAAGGGAGCGAAGACAATGGCTGATTATGGCGTGAGCGCGAACCGGCTGGAACTCCTGCAGATCGCCGATGCGGTGGCGCGCGAGAAGTCGATCGACAAGTCGGTCGTGCTGCACGCGATGGAGGAGGCGATCCAGAAGGCCGCCAAGGCCCGCTATGGCGCGGAGAACGAGATTGTCGCCGAGATCGACCCCAGAACCGGCGAGACGCGCCTGAAGCG
>JADCDC010000370.1 GCA_020252385.1 Aestuariivirga sp. | reverse complement strand
GAGCTTCCATCCGCTGTTCATCGGCGGCAATCCATTCAAGGTCACGGCGATCTACAGCATGATCGCCTATCTCGAACGGCAGTTCGGTGTGCACTGCGCGATGGGCGGCACCGGCGCCCTCGTCCAGGCCATGGCGAAGCTCATCCAGCGCCAGGGCGGCGCCATCCACCTCAACAGCGAAGTGTCAGAGATCCTGACCGAGCAGAACCGCGCCACCGGCCTCCGCCTGGCCGATGGCAGCATGGTCGATGCGGCGATCGTCGTCTCCAATGCCGAGACCGCCCACACCTACACGCGTCTCTTGAAGAACGCGCCGCGCAAGCGCTGGTCGGATGCGAAGCTCAGGCGCGCGCGCTACTCGATGAGCCTGTTCGTCTGGTACTTCGGTACCAATCGTCAGTACCCGGACGTTCGCCACCACACCATCATGATGGGCCCGCGCTACCGCGAGCTCCTGCATGACATCTTCGAGAAGAAACACCTGGCGGAGGATTTCAGCCTCTACCTGCACCGCCCCACCGCGTCCGATCCCTCGCTGGCGCCGGAAGGATGCGACAGCTTCTACGTCCTCTCACCCGTGCCGCACCAGGATTCCGGCATCGACTGGACGAAGCGCGCGGCCTCCTACCGCGATTCGATCGCCGCCCATCTCGAATCAACGGTGCTGCCGGACTTCCGCCGCCACATCGTGACGCAGAAACTCATCACCCCCATCGACTTCGAAAGCCGCCTCCTCTCCTTCAAGGGCGCGGCCTTCGGGCTTGAGCCGGTGCTGCTGCAAAGCGCCTGGTTCCGGCCCAACAACAAGTCGGAGGATGTCGAGAACCTGTTCCTCGTCGGCGCCGGCACCCATCCGGGTGCGGGCATTCCCGGCGTCATCTCCTCCGCCCGCATCCTGGACACGGTCGTTCCCCATGCTTCAGCCTTCGCCTGACCGGTCCATGGTGAGCCCGGCGGATCTCGCGCAATGCCGCCAGATGATCCGCGACGGGTCGAAGACCTTCTACACCGCCTCGCTCCTCCTGCCGCAGCGCGTCTGCGATGCGGCGCGCTCGCTCTATGCCTTCTGCCGCGTGGCGGATGATCTCGTCGACCGCTCCGCCGACAGCCGCGCCGCCGTCGATTGCCTGCTGGGCCGCCTCGACCGCATCTACCGCGGCCAGCCGGACAACGAGCCCGCCGACCGCGCCTTCGCCGATGTCTCCTCCCGCTTCGCCATCCCGCGCGAGATCCCGGAAGCCCTGATCGAGGGCTTCGCCTGGGACGCCGGCGGCCGCCGCTACGACACGATCGGCGATCTCCATGCCTATGCGGTCAGGGTCGCCGGCACGGTGGGCGCCATGATGTCGCTCGTCATGCAGGTGCGCGATCCGCAGGCCATCGCGCGCGCCTGCGACCTGGGCGTTGCGATGCAACTCACCAACATCGCCCGCGACGTGGGCGAGGATGCGCGGAACGGCCGCGTCTATCTCCCGCTCAACTGGCTCGCGGCAGCGGGTGTTGCGCCGGATGAGGTCCTGTCGTCACCCGCCGTCCGTCCCCTGGTCAAGCGCCTGCTGGCGGAGGCCGACACGCTCTATGCCCGCAGCCTGTCCGGCATCGCCATGCTGCCCGCCGCCTGCCGGCCCTCGATCCATGCCGCGCGCCTGCTCTATGCCGAGATCGGCCGCGAGGTGGAGCGGAACGCCTGCGACAGTGTGGGCCAGCGCGCCGTGGTGTCCACGCGCCGCAAGCTCCTGGGGCTTGGCCAGGCGCTCGCCCACTGCCTCGCACCGGCGCCGCCGTCGCTCGAGCCCGCCATTCCTCAAGCCCAGTTCCTCGTCGATGCCGTAGCACTCGCCGGCGCCCCGCGTCTCCCGCCCCGCACCCTCGACGAGCGCGCCCAGTGGCTCACCGACCTCTTCACGAGGCTCGAGAAGCAGAGACCGTGAGCACGGACGTCGTCTACTTCATCAAGCTCGTCGCGATCCTCGCCCTCGTCCTGGGCTTCGGCTTCTGGGAACTGTGGAAGCTGAAGAAGGACAAGGAGAAGTAGAAGTTCCGCGAGAAGCCCCCTCCCGCCCTTCCACCTTTCTCGTCATGCCACGGCTTGACCGTGCTCACCCCCGCCGCGGCATCCTGAAGGGCAGCATGGCCTGCACCACGGGGTTCCGGAACCGGCTGAGCGACAGGCTCTCGTGGAAGGCGTCGGCCTCGCCCTGATCCGTCTGTATACGGAGCAATGTCCGGGCATAGAAGGGCGAATCCTCGAGCAGCGACACGACGCGGAAGGGCTGGTCCGCCCGCATGTGCCGCCGCATGCGCCAGAAGGTGGTGGGCATGTCGCGCCGCGCCGGAACGCCGCTTTCGCGCACCGTGCCGTCAGCGCCGATGTCGATGGCGAAGGCCGAGCGCGAGCCATCCTTCATCACCGTATCGTAGATGATCGCCGCCCCGTCCGCCTTGGCGGCGCGCGACCACACCCAGCTGTCGAAGCTTTCCTCCAGCGGCACCGCACCCCAGTTCGAATCATGATAACCGACACCGGACCATGAGAGCCGCGGCTGCTCGAACTCCGCCGTGATCGCCGAGAACGGCGCCACCGGCCGCCACACGTGATGGCCATCCGGATCGAGCGTGACCTGATGCGCGCAGATCGCCGATGGCGTGAGCCGCACCCTTCCCTTCAGGCGCGAGGGCACGGGCACCGTCACCTCGTCGATGTCGATGACCAGCGATCCCTCCTCCCAGCGCATCGCACTGGGCCCGATCGTGAAGCGCGTCTCATCGCGCGCGATGTGGCGCCGCCCGCGCTCGGTCATCGACCAGCGGTGGCCGCCCTCGCCATAGAGTGCGACGTTCAGCGCGCAGTGATCGGCAGGATCCGCCGCGCCCTTCCGTCGCGCGCGCGCGTAATAGGGCGAGAACACGCTCCCTACGAAGCCGATGATGGTGAGGCCGTGGCGGCCGTCATGGCTCAGGCCGTCGAGATACCACCAACGGTAGCCACCGGCCGGAACCTCGGCGTCGAAGCCCGCGACGCCAGAAGGCTTTCCGCCGAAAGCCGGCCGGAGAGCGCTGCCATCGGCACCCCCGGGCCCGGGTGCACGCTGCCCCCCGCCAGGTAAAGACCTGGAACCGCCGTCGCCGCCCCCGGCCGCTGAAAAGATGCCATCCATCCGTGAGACGCCCTCCCATACAATGCGCCACCCGTCGCCGGGAACAATGCGCCGAATCCCTCAGGGTCGGTAACGACCGCCGATGCGCCGCCCCAGTCGACGACCAGTCCGCAGTCCGCGAGCTTCCGCCGCATGGCGGCCTCGACGGCGGCGCGGTCCTGGGGCGCATGATCGCCATTGGCCGGCGAGTTGACCAGCATGAGCAGGCGCTCGGGCCCGCGCGCATGTCCCTCGCGGTCCTGGGCGCAGACATAGACCGTGGGATCCGAAGGATAGCCATTCGTCAGTTCACGGAATTCCTGCGTGTAGTCGCGCGAGAAGAATACATTGTGCCGGGCGAGCGGAAAGCCCGCGGTCTCGGCACTCACCGCCCAGGTGATGGCGGAGAGCGAGCGCTTGGCGGGGGGAACGGGCGGAGTGGCGCGCGTCGCACCAGCGCCGAACAGGCCTGCTCCCACCGCACTCGCATCGGCGTTCACGATCGCGGCGGAGCAGGCGAATTCCTCCCGCGCCGTCCTGATGGCGGAGACCCTGCCGCCCGCCGTCTCGATCGCCGTGACCTCTTCGCCATAGCGAATCTCGGCACCCCTGGCGCGCGCGAGTGCGGCCAGCGCCAGCGCCAGCTCATGCATGCCGCCCTTCACCGTCCACACGCCCGCCTGCTCCACATGCGCCACCAGCATCAGCGTCGCGGGCGCGAGGAAGGGCGAGGAGCCGCAATAGGTGGCATAGCGCCCGAACAGCTGGCGGAGCCTCGGGTCGCGGAAGTGGCGGCCCAGGCCCTTCCACATGGTCTCGAACGGGTTGATGCGCGCCATCCGGCCCATGCCCTTCAGCCCGTTGGCGGTGGCGAGTGTGAGGGGGTTCGGCCGCTGCGACCTGATGAAGGGTCCCTCCAGCGTCTCGTAGATGCGCCGCGCCTCGGCACTGAAGGCCAGGAACCGCCGCGCTTCCTCAGCGCCCGAGAACGCGCCGATCGCATCGGCGGAGGCCTTGAGGTCGGCATGGAGGTCGAGCCGCTCGCGCTCGCTCCAGCCATGGCGGGCGAGAATCGCCAGGGGTTCGAGCGTCAGGTGATCGGAAAGATTGGCACCCGCCTCCGCGAACAGCTGCTCGAACACCCAGCGCATGGTCAGCACCGTGGGCCCGCCGTCGATCATCTGTCCGTTGACGTCGAGCCGCCGCATCTTGCCGCCGGGTGCTGCG
>JADCDC010000037.1 GCA_020252385.1 Aestuariivirga sp. | reverse complement strand
GTGGTGAAGGTCGAGGTGACGATGGCAACGCCGCCCTCGCCGCCGATCTCTTCGGCCATCTTGTCGACCAGCGCCTTGGCGATGCCGTTGAACTCCGCCTGGTTGACGAACCACTGGCGGGCGTCGGGCGTCGAGTTGGCGTCATAGCCTACGACGTTGATGCCCTTCTCCAGCGCCTTCTTCAGAACGGGCGCGATGGCCACGGGGTCGTTGGCGGCAAACAGGATGCCGTCCACGCCGGAGGTGATGTAGTTGTCGAGGAAGGTGATCTGTTCGTCGATGTTGGCCTTGGTCGGGCCGTCGGTCTTGGCGTCGACGTTGCCCAGTTCGGCCGCGGCATCGGCGATGCCCTTCGAGGTGGCGTTGAAGTAGCCGATGCCGATCAGCTTCGGCACGTCGACCACGGTGATCTTCTTGCCCTTGCGGTCAGGCGCATTGGTGGGCACGCCGCCGTCATAGGGTTTGGCAACGGCAGCAGCCGGGGTGCCATCACAAGCCAGCGGGTTGGTCGGCAGATCGTCACCGCCGGTCCAGGCGGACTGCGCCAGCGCGGAGCCGCTCATCAGGGCAAAGCCCACGAGTGCGGCGAGCGTCAGTTTCTTCATGTCGTTCACTCCCATGTTGGTCTTCCTGCCCACAGGCGGGTGGGCCGAAGACGTCCTCCCGTTGTCAGCCGCCTCTGTTCTTGTCGAACAGCGCACCCGCGAGGATCGCGCCGATCAAGACCAGTCCGATGACGACGATGGTGCCGTCGCCCTTCACGCCCGAAAGCGCCAGGCCGTTCTTCAGGGCCTGGATCAGGATCAGCCCCAGCACCGTGCCGATGATGGTGCCGCGGCCGCCGAAGATCGAGGTGCCGCCCAGCACCACGCCGGTGATCACGTCGAGCTCGAGGCCGGTGCCCATGTCGGAGCGCGTGGTCGTCACGCGCGAGACGAAGATCACCGCCGCGAGTGCCGAGCAGAAACCCGCCGCCGTATAGATCCACAGCTTTGTGGCATTCACACGAATGCCGGAGAAGCGCGCGGCGGTTTCATTGGCGCCGATCGCATAGGTGGCGCGCCCGAAGGGTGTGAGCCCCAGGATCACCGCGGCGATGACGGTGGCGATCCCGAGGATCCAGAGCTGGAAGGGAACGCCCAGCACCTCGCCCTGGCCAAAGAAGAAGAACCACTCAGGGTATCCCCGCACCGAGCGCGCCTCGCTGATGCCCTCGGCGAGCCCGCGGTAGAGGGCGAGCGTTGCCAGCGTGGCGATCAGCGGCGGCACGCCGAAGCGGGTGATGATGAAGCCGTTGAGCCAGCCGGCGAAGGTGCCGCAGGCGAGTGCGAGCACGATGGCGGCGGGCAGCGGCAGCCCTAAGTTCTTCCAGAACACGCCGAGCAGGATGGCGGTAAGACCGAGGATCGAGCCCACCGACAGGTCGATGCCGCCCGTGACGATGACGAAGGTCATGGCCAGCGCGATCAGTCCCACCTCCGCCATCAGGCGGCCCTGGTTCAGCAGGTTCTCGGTGGTGAAGAACTTGTCCGACATCGAGGCCAGCACGGCGAGCGCGATCACGGTGAGCACCGCGAGGATGGTTTCGTGGCGGAGCAGCTTGGCGGCCGTCATTTGGCTCTCCGGCGCCGCGCCATGTCGGCCAGCACGGTGGCGAGGATCATCAGGCCCAGCACGGCGCGCAGCCAGTAGGCCGAAACATTGAGGAAGATCAGCGCCGAACCGATGCAGGCGAAGAGGATGGCCGCCAGCGTCGAGCCGATGACCGTTCCGGTGCCGCCGAGGATCGAAACGCCGCCGATCACCGAGGCGGTGATCACGGTGAGCTCGAGGTTGGGCGGCACGGTCGACTGGATCACCTGCAGCTGGGTGGCGAACAGGATGCCGGCGATTCCGGCGAACAGGCCGTGCAGCGCGAAGACGCCCACCACCGTGCGCTCGGGGTTGATGCCCGCCGCGCGTGCGGCCTCCATGTTGCCGCCCACCGCATAGATGGCGCGGCCGAAATCCGTGTAGCGCATGAACAGGGCGGCGAGGATGGTGAGCCCCACCATGAAGTAGACGGCGGAGGGAATACCGAAGGGCCGCATCTGCGCGATCATGAATTCGGGCGGCATGTTGCTGATCCACTCACCCGCCGTGATGCTGATGAGCCCGCCCTTCAGGATCGACAGCATGCCGAGCGTCACCACGATCGACGGGATCCGCGTATAGGCGACGAGTGCGCCCACCCCCGCATTGACCATCATCGAGAACAGGATCGGCACCAGCCAGGCGACCCACACCGGGTATCCCGCCACCGCCAGCGTGCCCGCCATGGTGGCGATGACGCCGATCAGCGCACCCACGGAGACGTCGATGTGGCCGGCGATGATGATCATCGACATGCCGATGGCGGCAATGGCGATATAGGCATTGCCGGCGAAGATCGAATTGATGTTGGTGTCCGACAGGAAGCGCGGGCTGATGGCGCCCACCACCACGAACAGCGCCACGATCGAGAGCAGCACCACGATCTCCTGGCCGTAGCCGCTGAGGAAGCGCTGAAGGTT
>JADCDC010000369.1 GCA_020252385.1 Aestuariivirga sp. | reverse complement strand
GGCGCGACTCGAGGAAGCGCACGGCCTGCACCGAAAGCTCATAGAGTCCCATCAGGGGCACCGCCATGGCGATCTGGGAAATGGGATCTGGCGGCGTGAGGATCGCCGCCACCACGAACACACCGACGATGGCGAACTTCCGTCCGCCCCTCAGCATGTCATAGCTGACGATGCCGACGTGTCCGAGCAGCGTCAGGATGACGGGAAGCTGGAAGCACAGGCCGAAGGCAAGGATCAGCATCATCACGAAGTCGAGATAGGCCTCGATGTCGGGCATCAGTTCGATGCCGCCCTGCCCCTCCGTGCCGGTGCCCGCGGCGAGCGCGTAGAAGAAGTGGATGGCGACCGGCAGCAGGAAGAAATAGACCAGCGAGGCGCCCAGCAGGAAGAACACCGGCGTGGCCAGGAGATAGGGCAGGAATGCCTGCTTCTCATGGGTATAGAGCCCGGGCGCGACGAAGCGGTAGATCTGCGTGGCGATCAGCGGGAAGCCGATGAACAGGCCGCCGAAGAACGCGATCTTGAGCTTCACCAGGAAGACGCCGAGGAGCTTGATCGAAATCAGCGAGACGTCCTCACCGGTCCCCCATTTGAAGGGCAGGATGAGATAATGGAGGATGTCGCTCGAGAAGATGAAGCTGAAGATGAAGGCGGCGATGAAACCGAGAACGCAATAGATGAGCCGCGTCCTGAGTTCGATCAGGTGTTCGATCAGCGGGGCTTCCGAGGCGTCGATCTCTTGCTGGGTCATGGGGCGGCCGGTGTGCCGGCAGCGGCCGGGGCGGGAGGAAGGGCTTCGGGCGGCTTCGGCGCCTCGACCTTGGCCGCTTCAGCGGGCTTGGCCGTATCGGCCGGGGGTGCGTCCGCGGGCGGAACTTCACCGAACAGCTTCTTGAATTCGTCTTCCTGCTTCTTGGTCTCGTCGGCGACGGTCTTCTTCACCGGCTCGATGATGTTGGCCGAGTTCTTGAGGTTGTCGAATTCCTTCTTGACCTCGTCGATGCCGGCTTCCTTCATCGCGCTGTCGAGATGGCCCTGGAACTCCCGGGCCATGCCGCGCATCTTCGCCAGCGTCCTGCCGAAGGCGCGCAGCACGCGCGGAAGATCCTTCGGCCCGATGACGATGATCGCCACCACGGCAACGACGAACATTTCGGTGTAGCCGAAGCCAAAGTCGAACATGAGCGTTTCCGGCGAACGTGTGCCGGCGTGCCTTTAGCTCTTGGCCTTCTCGGCTTCGGTCGTGACGGCCGTCTGCTGCTCGATGGGCTTCGGCTCCGGCTGGGCGGTGGCCGGCTCATCGTCCGCCATGCCCTTCTTGAAGCTCTTGATGCCCTTGGCAACGTCCCCCATCAGGTCAGAGATCTTGCCCCGACCGAAGAGCAGCACGACCACCAGAATCACCAGTGCCCAGTGCCAGAACGACATCGCACCCATAGACAAACTCCTCTTGAGCGGAGGGCGGCTTCTCCCTCCGGCATGTTTTGCGTCACTAAAGCAGAATCCCTAGCGCGCCGCAACCGAAGCCGAACCGATCAAATAGGTTGTGATGTGGCCGATTCAAAGACAAAAACATGTTCCGGGTCGATCCGGAACCACGCCGGCCCGCCCCGCTGCGGTGCGGAACGCGCGTCGATCAGGGCGGTCAGCGGCTCCTCGATGCCCTTGAACAGGATCGTGCACTTGACGTCATCCCCCTGGAAGCGGGTCTCCATGACCAGCCCCTCGGTGCCGGCCCCGGGCTCCGCCCGCCGGATGCCTTGCGGCCTGATCAGGACGAGGGCGTCGGGTCCGCCCACCTTGCTGGGCAGCGGAAAGCTTCCAAGCGGGGTTTCGACGGCGGCGGCGACGACCCTGCCCTTCACTTCATTGGTGTCGGAGAAGAAGCGGGCGGCGGCGGCATCGACCGGATGGCGGTAAAGCTGTTCCGGTGTGCCCGACTGGATCAGGTGGCCCTGGCGCATCAGGAATATCCGGTCGGCGAGGCCCATGGCCTCGACCGGGTCATGGGTGACGAGGAGGCAGGAGGCGCGGGTCTCGCGCAGGAGGGTGAGCGTCTCTGCCCTCACCGACTCCCTGAGGCGCTGGTCCAGCCCCGAGAATGGCTCGTCCATCAGCATCACCTGGGGGCGCGGCACAAGGGCGCGGGCCAGCGCCACCCGCTGCTGCTCGCCCCCCGACAGGTGATGCGGGTAGTTCCCGGCGTAATGGGCAAGGCCCACCCGCTCCAGCGCATGGCGGGCGATGGTGCGCGCTTCCGCGGGCGGCAGGTTCTTCAGGCCGAAGGCCACGTTCTCCAGGATCGAAAGATGGGGGAACAGCGCAAAATCCTGAAACATCAGCCCGATGTTGCGCTTCTCCGGCGGCACGAAGCGGGAGGGTCCGGCCATCTCCTGCCCGTCGAACAGCAGGCGGCCCGAGTCAGGCTTCTCGATCCCGGCCGCGATGCGCAGCAGCGTGGTCTTGCCGCAGCCCGATGGGCCGAGCAGGCAGGCGATCTCGCCGGGCTTCAGCATCAGGCTGACGTCGGCCACGGCGGCCGTCCGCCCAAAGCGCTTCGACACGCCGTCGAACTCGAGCAACCCTGCGAAGGTGGCGCCCGCCGTGCCGCGGGGGCCCCAGCGGCGGCTGTCACGCTCTGCATTCGGTGCGGGTTCGAGGGAGGTCATGCTGCGCGCCGTCTACAACAGTTCCGCTGCGAAGCAAATATCCGAGTGCTTCCCTCGGAATAATTCATGCCGCCGAAAGGCTGACCCGGTTCCGGCCCTCGCGCTTGGCGCGATAGAGCGCCTGGTCGGCGCGCTTCAGAATGTCATCGGGCGAGTCGTCGGCGGGGGTCAGGCTGGCGACACCCAGCGACACGGTGATGCTCAGGTGGCAGCCGGCCGAGGCCAGGAAGGGCCTCGATGCCACCACTTTCCGCACCCGCTCGCCCACCCGCTCCGCCGTCTGGAGATCGGTTCCCGACAGCACGACGACGAACTCCTCGCCGCCGGTGCGGCAGGCGAGGTCGGAACTGCGGATCGCGCTGCGCAGGCGGCCCGCCATTTCCTGCAACACCCGGTCGCCCGTGTCATGTCCGTGGGTGTCGTTCACCGACTTGAAGAAGTCGATGTCGAGGATCAGCACGGAGATGAGCTTACCCCGGTTGGCGGCGTGATCGATCATGTGGGAGAGGTGTGTTTCGAGGTAGCGGCGGTTGTAGAGCCCCGTCAGCGCATCGGTGATCGCCATCTCCATCGAGGAGCGTACGCTGGTGCGCAGGCGTTCGGTGTAGCGGTAGCGCCGGATCTGGGTCGACACCCGCGCCAGCAGTTCCTGCCTGTCCACGGGCCGCATGAGATAGTCGTTGACGCCGAGGTCCAGCGCGCGAAGCAGCCGCTGGCGGTCCTCCGGATCGACGATGATGAGGATCGGCGTCTGGCGGGTCTGCTCCATCGACTTCAACTGCGAACATATGCGGAGCGCATCGACCCCGTCCATGTCGAGGTTGACGATGACGAGTTCGATCGGATCGCCCTCAATGAAGGCTTCGGCCGCCTCGCGCGGGCCAGGCACGGTGCGGACGTCGTGAAGTCCGCCGAGGGAGGTGCGGATGCGCTCGCCGAGCGTTGCGCCATTGTCGATGACCAGGATGTTGCCGGGCGCGCGGTCGGCCTGGCCGAGATCGGCCTGCAGCAGCCGCAGCGGGTCCCCTCCGGTGCGGCTCCTGAGCTCGTCCGTCAGCATCTTGAGCCGGACGAGGCTCTTCACCCGGCAGAACAGGGCGACATCGTTCACCGGCTTCGTCAGGAAATCGTCAGCCCCCGCCTCGAGCCCCCTCACCCGGTCTTCCGGCTGGTCCAGCGCCGTCACCATGATCACGGGAATGTGCTGGGTGGCCGGGCTCGACTTGATGCGCCGGCACACCTCGATGCCGTCGAGACCCGGCATCATCACGTCGAGCAGCACGATGTCGGGCCTGGTGCGGCTGACCGCTTCCAGCGCATCGGCGCCGTTCAGCGCCGTCACCACGTCGAAATACTCCGCCGCCAGCTTGGCCTCGAGCAGGCGCACATTGGCGAGGATGTCGTCGACGACCAGGACGCGAGCCGTCATGCGGACTTCTTCAGATACCCGTCGATGGTCTGGAGGAAGCTCAGGACCGAGATCGGCTTCGAGATGTAGGCCTCGCATCCGCCCTCGCGGATCTTCTGCTCGTCACCCTTCATGGCGAAGGCCGTGACGGCGATGACCGGAATCCGGCGGAGCTCGTCGTCTTCCTTCAGCCACTTCGTCACCTCGATGCCGGAGACCTCCGGCAACTGGATGTCCATGAGAATCAGGTCGGGCTTGTGCTTGCGCGCGAGGTCCAGCGCCGACAGCCCGTCGCGCGTCTGGATCACCTCATATCCGTTGGCCTCGAGAAGGTCGTTGAACAGCTTCATGTTCAACTCGTTGTCCTCGACGACCAGGACTCGTTTCGGCATGGCAGGCACCACATCTGGCGTTCGCATCGGTCCTGCCGACACTGACACATTCATACTCATCTGGCTCTGGCCTTTGCTGGCCCGCCGGACATCGCCGGCCGGGCCTCCCGATCGCTCACACTGCAGGAAAGCTTGGCCTCGTCCGGTAACCAACAGCTTAACCAAACCGGGGCGCTGTTCAACGAGGTTCAGGGGTGGTTAACTGAGAAAGCCATGATGCGCCCCAAATCTCCCGAGAACACGGACGAAGCCGAAGTCACAGCCCTCAAGGCGCTCGGTTTCCTGGCGGCGGAGTCGGATCGGCTCTCCCGCTTCATGGACCTTGCGGGCCTCGACGTTGCGGCGATTCGCGCCTCCGCCACGGACCCCGCCTTCCTTGGCGGCGTCCTCGACCACCTGCTGGCGGACGAATCCCTGCTCTTGATCTTTGCCGAGGAACAGGCGTTAAGACCTGCGCGCATCGCGGAACTGCGCCGAAAACTTCCCGGAGCCCCACGTGATTTCTGACATCACCCTCGGTCAACTCGCCACATTGAGCTTCACGGACAGGCCCCTCGTCATCTGCGACGTCGACGAGGTCATCGTGCATTTCACCCGCGACTTCGAGTCCTACATCGCGCGCGAGGACCTGTGGCTTGACGCCGCGAGCTTCGCCCTCAACGGCAACATCAAGTGCCGCAGGACCAACCGGCCGGCCGAGGATGCACAGGTGGCCGAGCTCATTTCCCGCTTCTTCGATGAGCGCACCCGCCACATGGAACCGATCGACGGCGCGGTGGACGCCCTCCTCCATATCGGTGAGGTGGCGGACGTGGTCATGCTCACCAACCTGCCCCACACCGCCGGCGAGCATCGCAGGCAGAACATGGCGGATCACGGCCTGCCCTTCCCCCTCGTCACCAATTCAGGTCCCAAGGGCCCCGCCATCGGCGACATCCTGCGCCGCGCCGGGCGGCGCGATGCCGTCTTCATCGACGACAGCCCGCACTTCATCTCGTCGGCCTACGAACACGCGCCCGAGGTGCACCTCGTGCATTTTCTCCACGACGAGCGCTTCGCGCGCCATATCGCGCCGCTCGACTATGTCTCGCTGCGCACCGGAAGTTGGAGCGAAGCACGGCCGCACATACTGGGCCTCATCGGAGCCGCCGCCTGAATGGGGCGGGAACGGCTATGCGCCGTATCCTCCCACCTTTAGCACCCCATGGGCCTCCAGCACGGCCTTGAGCTTCGCCCGCGCCCGCAAGGCGGCGGCGAGCTTCGCGATCGCGGGGAACTTCGCGTGGAGCGCCTCCTCACTGGGCCGTCCCCAGATCGAAATCGTGAAGACATAGGGATCGAGAGCGGAGAACTCCCGCCCCATCAGCCATGGACCTGAGGCGGAGAGCCGCTTCTCGAGGAAGCGCCAGTATCCATCGGCGCGTTCGCGCGCCCGCGCCATGAGAAAGGCCTCCTGCCCGTCGGTTTCCGCATAGCCGCTCTCGCCGAAGGCGATGGTGTTGGTCGGGTAAAGCTCCGTGCTCATGAAATGCAGAAGGCTCATGAACTCGCCATAGGCCGGGCTCCCGAGTTCGGGAGAGAGGTGCTTGTCCGGATGCGCCGCAACCAGAAAGGACACGATGGCGGCTGATTCGTAGATGGTGTTGGCATCGGGCAGTCCCAGCGCCGGGATCATGCCGAGCGGGCTGATGTCCCGGAACTCCGGCGCGCGCACCTGTTCCGGCGTCATCCAGATGTTGGTGTAGGGGACTTCCATCTCCTCCAGCAGACAGTGGATGGAAAGCGAACCCCAGGCTTTCACGTTGTAGAGCTTGTACATCTGTCCTCCACGTGTGTGCCGGTCCCGACTGGCAGTGTTCCCCATTTTTCCGGGCCGCGCTAGTATCGTCGGCATGCACAACGAGGCTGCAACGGCGGGGTTCTGCCGCGACTGCTTCTCTCCCGTCGCGGGCGAGGAGCGGCGCTGCCGGTCCTGCGGCAGCCCGCGCCTTCTCCGCCACCCGGAACTGCACCAGCTGTCGATCGCCCACATCGATTGCGATGCCTTCTATGCCGCCGTCGAGAAGCGTGACCGACCGGAACTGGCGGACAAGCCGGTAATCGTCGGCGGAGGTACGCGCGGCGTCGTCTCAACCGCCTGCTACATCGCGCGCATCAGGGGTGTGAAGTCGGCGATGCCGATGTTCAAGGCGCTGAAGCTTTGCCCGGAGGCCGTGGTGATCAAGCCGGACATGGCGAAATACGCAGCGGCGGGGAAGCTCGTGCGCGAGTTGATGTTCGAGGTCACACCGCTCGTCGAACCGCTGTCGATCGACGAGGCCTTCCTCGATCTGTCCGGCACAGCGAGGCTTCACGGCATGAGCCCCGCCCTCACCCTCGCCCGCCTCATCGCGCGCATCACGGAAAAGGTCGGCATCACGGCCTCCGTGGGACTGTCCCACAACAAGTTCCTCGCGAAGCTCGCCTCCGACCTCGAGAAACCGAGGGGCTTCTCCGTGCTCGGCCGGGCGGAAACGCTGAGCTTCCTCGCGGCGAAGCCCGTGGGCTTCATCTGGGGTGTGGGCAAGGCCATGCAGGAGGATCTCGCGAAGGCGGGCATCACCATGATCGGTCAACTCCAGCAGATGGAGAAGGTTGAACTGATGCGCCGCTTCGGCAGCATGGGTGCCAGGCTCTATCACCTGTCACGCGGCGAGGACCAGCGCATCGTCTCGACCGACGACCATTCGAAATCGATCAGCGCGGAGACCACCTTCAACAGCGACATCCGTGAGCGCGCCGACCTCGAGCGCATCCTCTGGCCCTTGGCGGAAAAGGTGTCGCGCCGCGCCAAGGCGGAAGGGGTTGCAGGACACACCGTGGTGCTGAAACTCAAGACCGCTGACTTCAAGCTCCGCACCCGCAACGTCTCGCTCGCCGATCCCACCCTTCTCGCCTCCCGCATCTACGACGCGGCCCTCCCCCTCCTGGCGCGGGAGGCGACGGGCACCGCCTTCCGGCTGATTGGCGTTGGCATTTCCGGCCTGGTGGAGTCGCGCCCCGAGAGTGAGACGGAGACGCTCGACATCACCACCGCCGCGCGCGCCAAGGCCGAACTCGCGGTCGACAGGATCCGCGACAAGTTCGGACGGAGCGCCGTCGGGCGGGGCATCGGCTTCGGCGAGGAGGAGTGACGCCTTCCGTCGCATTGCAAATGATTGCATTCGAGCGCAGGATCACGGTTGCAAAAGTGCTTTGGTGCAACCTCTCAATGGGATGAAACCATGAAAAGATTTCTTGCAGTGGCCACCTTGCTGGCACTCACCGCGAGCCCCGCATTCGCCCGTGGCGGAGAACACATGAGCGGAGGCGACCTCGGCGCCGCCGTCTCCGGCAAGACCATCCAGG
>JADCDC010000368.1 GCA_020252385.1 Aestuariivirga sp. | reverse complement strand
CGCCTGTGAGCTCATCCTCTGCGGCGGCACCAGGGAGCAGAAGGAGAAGTGGCTGCCGAAGATCGCGAGCGGCGAGATCCTGCCCACCGCCGTCTTCACCGAGCCCAACACGGGCTCTGACCTTGGGAGCCTCCGCACCCGCGCCGTGCGCGATGGCGATGTCTACAAGGTCACCGGCAACAAGACATGGATCACGCATCCGGTCCGCGCCGACGTGATGACGCTTCTGGCCCGCACCAATCCGGATGAGAAGGGCTACAAGGGCCTCTCCATGTTCCTCGCCGAAAAGCCCAGGGGCTCCGACGACAACCCCTTCCCGGCCAAGGGCATGTCCGGCGGCGAGATCGAGGTTCTGGGCTATCGCGGCATGAAGGAATACGAGATCCGGTTTGAGGATTTCGAGGTCAAGGCCGAGAACTTGCTCGGCGGCATCGAGGGCCAGGGCTTCAAGCAGCTGATGCAGACCTTCGAGGCCGCCCGCATCCAGACCGCCGCACGCGCCGTGGGCGTTGCCCAGAACGCGCTGGACCTAGGGCTGAGATATGCGCGCGAGCGCAGCCAGTTCGGCCAGCCCATCCTCAACTTCCCGAGGATCGCCGACAAGCTGGCGCTGATGGCGGCGGAGGTGATGGCCGCCCGCCAGCTCACCCTCTTCGCCGCCCGCGAAAAGGACGCCGGCCGCCGCTGCGACCTCGAGGCCGGCATGTCGACGCTCTTGGGCGCCCGCGTCGCCTGGACCGCCGCCGACAACGCACTCCAGATCCACGGCGGCAACGGCTTCGCGCTCGAATACCAGGTGAGCCGCGTCCTCTGCGACGCCCGCATCCTCAACATCTTCGAGGGTGCGGCCGAAATCCAGGCCCAGGTCATCGCGAGAAGGCTGCTGGAAGGCGCCAACTAGCCACCACTCTCTCTTCCCCCTCGCCCCCACGCATGTGAGGGAGAGGGCAGGGTGAGGGGGCGCCAGCCGCGAGTCCAACCCTCACACCACCCTACTCTCCCCTCCCCCTTGTGGGGAGGGGCAAGGGTGGCGTCGCTCCGAAGACTCGCGCGGCGACTGCTGGAAGGCGCCAACGAGCCATCCCACTCCCCCACCCCCCTCCTTCCCCCTCGCCCCCACGCATGTGGGGGAGAGGGCAGGGTGAGGGGGCGCCAGCCGCGAGTCCAACCCTGACACCACCCTGCTCTCCCCTCCCCCTTGCGGGGAGGGGCAGAGGTGGGGGCCGCTCCGAAGACTCCCGCGGCGACTGCTGGAAGGCGCCAACGAGCCACCACTCTCTCTTCCCCCTCGCCCCCACGCATGTGGGGGAGAGGGCAGGGTGAGGGGGCGCCAGCCGCGAGTCCAACCCTCACACCACCCCACTCTCCCCTTCCCCTTGTGGGGAGGGGCAGGGGGCGCTCCGAAGACCCCCGCTCATTCCAAAACGGTAAAAATAAAATACTTCCAGTTGCATTTCTGATGCCTTAACGTCAGATTCGTGACGGCAGCACTCACCCACTCCTTCATCTCAAAATGGCGCGGCGCCAGCGGCGGCGAGCGGGCTCAGTCGCAGACCTTTCTTCTCGAGTTCTGCGATGCCCTTGGCCTCGAGCGCCCGCAGGACGGCGACTACAAGTTCGAATTCGACGTGAAGGGCGAGAAGGGCCGCAACTTCATCGATCTCTACAGGCGCGGCCGCTTCGTGCTGGAATCGAAGCAATCCCGCGCCCGCTTCCAGAAGGAGGAGTGGAAGCAGCAAGACCTGCTCCTCGGCCTCGATGCCACGCCCCGGCGCGAGCGCTCGTCGCGCGCCTGGGACGCGCTGATGAACAGCGCCCGCGTGCAGGCGGAGAACTATGCCCGCAATCTGCCGCCCGATCATGACTGGCCGCCCTTCATCATCGTCTGCGATGTCGGACACTGCTTTGAGCTCTATGCCGATTTCACCGGCAAGGGCCGCAACTACACCCAGTTCCCGGACCGTCAGGGCTTCCGCATCTACCTCGACGATCTGGCGAAGCCTGAAACGCAAACCGTCTTCCGCGCCATCTGGGAAGACCCGCACAGCCTCGATCCCACGCGCCGCGCGGTCAAGGCCACGCGCGAGGTGGCCGAGCGGCTTGCCGCCGTGTCGAAGCACATGGAGCAGCGCAAGCTCCCGGCGGAGGACGTCGCGGCCTTCCTCATGCGCTGCATCTTCACCATGTTCGCGGAGGATGTGGAGCTTCTGCCGAAACACACCTTCTCCAGCCTCCTCGAACGCGCCATCGACAAGCCCCACATCTTCGCGCCCGAACTCGAAAGGCTGTGGCAGGCGATGGACAAGGGCGATTACGCCTCCGCCGCCCTCGACAGGGTGAAGCAGTTCAACGGCAATCTCTTCAAGCACGCCCCCGCCTTCCCGTTGGAGAAGGAAGAGATCGGCGAACTCATGCAGGCCGCGAAGCGCGACTGGCGCGAGGTGGACCCGTCAATCTTCGGCACCTTGCTTGAACAGGCCCTCGATCCCAAGGAGCGCTCGCGCCTCGGCGCGCATTACACGCCGCGCGCCTATGTGGAACGCCTCGTCATCGCAACAGTGATCGAGCCCTTGCGTGCCGAATGGCAGCAGGTGCTGATCTCCGCCGAGCGCGCCAACGGTGAAGGAAAGCAGAAGGAGGCCATCGCCCTCGTGCAGGCCTTCCACGAGAAGCTCTACAACACCCATGTGCTGGACCCCGCCTGCGGCACCGGCAACTTCCTCTATGTGACGCTCGAATTGATGAAGCGGCTGGAAGGCGACGTGGTCGAGGCCCTGCTCAACCTCGGCGGCCAGCAGGCGCTCGCCGGGCTTGACCGCCACGAGGTCGACCCGCACCAGTTCTTAGGCCTGGAACTCAACACCCGCGCCCGCCACATCGCGGAACTCGTGCTGTGGATTGGCTACCTGCAATGGCACATCCGCAACAACAAGGGCCTCCCCGGCGATCCGGTGCTGCGCGACTACGGCAACATAAGGACGATGGACGCCGTGCTGGCGCATGACGGTGTGGATGCGAAGGGCAACTACATCAACCCGCGCCGGCCGGAGTGGCCGGAGGCGGATTACATTGTCGGCAACCCGCCCTTCATCGGCGGAAACGAGATGCGCACCGAATTGGGAGATCACTATGTGGAGGCTCTTTGGCAAGCCCATTCGGAAATGAACGATAGCGCAAACTTTGTCATGTACTGGTGGAACAAGGCGGCGGAACTGCTCGCCCGCAAGGGCACGAGGTTGAAGCGCTTCGGTCTCATTACCACAAACTCCATCACACAGGTCTTCCAGCGCCACACAGTGGAACGGCATCTCAACGCTAGGCAGCCCATATCGTTGCTGCTTGCGATTCCAGATCACCCCTGGACCAAGGCCACGAAGCAGGCCGCCGCAGTCCGGATCGCGATGACGGTTGCGGCAGTGGGTACGCATGACGGCGTACTGTACGAAGTCGTGGCGGAGGAGGACTTGGACACAGATGAGCCCAAGCTGAAGTTCACTTCGTCAAGGGGGCGAGTAAACCCAGATCTAACCATCGGGGTTGACGTTGGAACTTGTGAATCGCTCGTGGCTAATGGGGCCTTGGCCCACAAAGGCTTCCAGCTCAATGGTGATGGATTCATTGTAGATCGTTCAGAAGCAGAGAATTTAGTAATGAAAGACCCTTTGCTCTCCGAATTCTTGAAGAGATACTTCATCGGGCGAGACGTGAATCAGCGTGACCGGGGCCTGCTCGTTCTCGACCTATTTCCGCTTGACGCGGATGAAGTTCGAAGCAAGTTTCCTTCGACTTATCAGCGCCTCGTAATGCTGGTTAAGCCAGAGCGGTTGCACAACAAGATCCAGTACAGGCGGGATAATTGGTGGCTCTTCGGTCAACCAAGTACAGAACTACGAGAAGCGAAGAAGGAGATAACTAGAATTATTGTAACAGCTCGACAGGGAAAGCACCGTGTGTTTATCTTTGCGCCCTCAGACTGTGTTCCAGAGAGCACCACTGTAGCAATCTGTTTGTCCGACGCCTACTGCCTAGGCGTTCTCTCATCACGCCCGCATGAGATATTCTCACTGCGCTCAGGTGGATGGTTGGGAGTCGGAAATGATCCTAGATATTTTCATACAAGAACTTTCAATCCCTTCCCCTTCCCCGATCCTGACGAATTCACCCGCGCGCGCATTGCGGGCATCGCGGAGAAGCTCGATGCCCACCGCAAGCAGGTGCAGGCGGATCATCCGGAGATCACCCTCACGCAGATGTACAATGTGCTGGAGAAGCTGAAGGCAGGCGAGGCGCTGTCGTCCTCCGAGGAGCGGTTGCGCGATAATGGCCTCGTCCTCATCCTGAAGGAACTGCATGAGGAGCTCGATCAGGCCGTGGCGCAGGCCTATGGCTGGCCAACCGGTCTCTCGGAGGATGACATTCTCGTCCGCCTCGTGGCCCTCAACAAGCAGCGTGCGGCGGAAGAGGCGAAGGGCCATGTCCGCTGGCTCCGCCCCGATTACCAGATCCCCCGCTTCGGCACGGCGAGCCAGAAGGCCGAACAACTCGAGGCCGATCTCGGCCCCGCCCCCGCCGCACTGCCCCGCGCGAAGTCCGCCTTCCCCTCGGGCGCCGTGGAACAGACCGGAGCCGTCATGGCGGCGCTGGCCGCCTCCTCAGCACCGCTCTCCGCCGCCGACATTGCCGTCACCTTCCGCCAGGGCCGCAAGGTGGAACCGCAGGTCCGCGCCACACTCGCCGCCATGGCCCGCATGGGCTTCATCGCCGTCCACGACGCCGGCACCCGCTTCGCCCTCCGCCGCGCCGCGTGAGGCCCCACCCCCAATCCGTCACCCCAGCGAAGGCTGGGGTCCAGCTTCATCCGCCCAAAGCGGGATGCCAGCCTGCGCTGGCATGACGGGTGGGTGGTGGCGGGCGCGCGGGCTTGTCGTGTGCAATCGACTCCGAGTTGTCGCCGCGCTTTGACGGCCTCCGCTGTCCACCCACCAGAGCGCACCGATGCATCATGCATCCGCGGCGTCGGCGGACGGCAACGAAAAGGCTACGGCGGCAACGAAAAACGCGACTGCCGCAACACCAGACGCATCATCCGGCATCACGCTCTCACCGGTTGCCGGTGACCGGCGCCAACTCCGGAACATGCATCCGGCGATGTCATCGGGCAGCTACGAAAAAGCATCCGCAGCTACACGAAAGCATCATCCGGCATCGCGGATTGCAACCGCTACCAGTTGGCCTCCGGCGGTTCCGGGATGGAGTTGCCGGTGCCCAGCACCTGCTGGTCGAAGTCGATGATGGAGCCGGTCATCATGCCGGACTCCTCGCTCGAGAGGTAGGCGACGGCGCGGGCGACCTCGGCGGGCTTGAGGAGGCGGCCGAAGGGGCGGCGGGCCTCGGCCTGTTCGAGCCAGCCGGTTTCGGCGTCGTGGTAGGTCTTCATGATGCGGTCCTCGCCCGGCGTGTCCATCCAGCCGATGTTGAGGGCGTTGACCCGGATCTGGTAGCGCATCACCGTGAAGGCGACGTTGCGGGTCAGCGTGGCGAGTGCGCCCTTGGAGCCGCAATAGGCCGAGATGAAGTCCTGCCCACCATGCCCGGACATCGACAGGATATTGACGATTGTGCCTGAAGATTTCGATTTCTTCATCAGGTGCAGCGCGTCCTGCATGAGGAAGAAGGGGGCCTTCACATTGACGTCGAAGATCTCGTCGTAGCGGGCTTCCGTGGTGTCCCAGATGGTGCCGCGGTCGGTGAGGCCCGCGGCATTGACCAGCGCGTCGATGCGGCCGAAGGAGGCGTCGCAGGCGGCGATCACCTTGCGCACGTCCTCCATGCGCGAGAGGTCGGCCGCGACGAAGACGGTCTTCACCTTCTTCGCCTCGAGCGCCGCCCTGACCTTCTCGCCGCGCGCCGCGTTGCGGCCGGTGATGACCAGTTGGGCGACACCGCGCTCGGCGAAGAGATGCGCGATCGCTTCGCCGAGGCCCTGGGTGGCGCCCGTGACGACGGCGGTCTTGCCGTCCATGGAAAGGTTCTTGAGGCTGTCGCTGTTCATGGGATCAGGCCACCTTCACCGGCTTGCCGGTCTTCCAGGATTCGGTTGCGGCATCGGCGAGCTTCTGCGCCTGGAGGCCGTCAAAGCCCGATGGCGCAACGGTTTTTCCGTTGGTCACGGCGTCGATGAAGGTGACGACCTCAGCTGAATAGGCCTGGCCGTAGCGCTCGGTGAAGAAGTGCAGGATGGGGTCGGCGTGGAAGCCGTCGGCGGTTGCCACCTCGACCGTGGTGTTGTGCACGTTGCCCGCACGCAGCATGCCCTTCGAGCCATGCACCTCGATCCGCTGGTCATAGCCATAGGTGGCGCGGCGCGAGTTGGTGATGACGGCGATCTTGCCGGACGCCGTCTGCATCTGCACCGCCGCGGTGTCGCAGTCGCCCTCGGCACCGATCGCCTTGTCGACCAGGGCAGCACCCAGCGCATTCACCACGACGAACTCTTCGCCGACGAGAAAGCGTGCCAGATCAAGGTCATGGATCATCATGTCGCGGAAGATGCCGCCCGAGCTCTTGACGTAGTCGGCGGGCGGCGGGGCGGGGTCGCGGCTGATGATGGTGGCGAGTTCGATTGAGCCCACCGCCCCCTGGCGCAGGCGCTTCTCCAGGCTCGCGAAATTCGTGTCGAAGCGGCGGTTGAAGCCGATCATCAGCGTCGTCTTGTTCTTCGCGACCGTCTTCAGGCACTCCTCGATGCGGGCGACCGAGAGGCTCACCGGCTTCTCGCACAGCACCGCCTTGCCGGCATTGGACGCCGCCTCGATCTGGTCGGCGTGGAACGGCGTGGGCGTCGCGATCAGCACCGCATCGACGTCCTTCGCCGCGATGATGTCCTCAACGCTCGCCACCTTGGCGCCCACCTCGGCGGCGAGATCCGCCGCCGCCTTGGGCAGCGCATCCGCGAGATAGGCGACCTTCGCCTTGCCGGACGCCGCAATCGTCCGCGCATGCACCTTGCCGATCCGCCCTGCTCCCAGAACCCCAAATCTCAACATTCCATTTCTCCGTCGCCAATTGCGTTGCTGCGCGATGCAGAACGATGCTTATTTCTTAGCTGTATGTTGCCGTTTTGTAGAGTCCGGACGCTCTGGAATCGCTATTCCGAAAACATCTCCAAGGCACCGTCAAGCAAGTCTCCCGGCAGTTTCTGTCAGCCGAGCCTGTCATTTTGAGGTTTCTGACGCCCCTCGACGCAGAACAAACATTCTGATTTGACTCAGGTTTGGAATTATTGTTTCGTGTTGTCAAGATTAGACAGACGATTTCGGAGATCAGCATGACACCCGGTTCAATCCCCCAAAGGCGGTTGGACGTCATCACCATCGGGCGGTGCTCCGTCGACCTCTATGGCCAGCAGATCGGCTCACGGCTCGAGGACGTGACGTCCTTCGCCAAGTCGGTCGGCGGCTGCCCGTCCAACATCGCCATCGGCACGGCCAGGCTGGGGCTGCGCTCGGGCCTCATCACCCGCGTGGGCGACGAGCAGATGGGGCGCTACGTGAAGGAGCAGATGGCGCGCGAGGGTGTTGCCCTCGACGGCATCGCCACCGACCCAAAGCGGCTCACCTCGCTCGTGCTTCTGTCGGTCGAGAACGACAAGACCTTCCCGCTCATCTTCTACCGCGACAACTGTGCTGATTCCGCCCTTTCCGAAGCGGACATCGACGCGGATTTCATCTGCTCCGCCGCGGCCGTGCTGGTGACGGGCACGCATTTCGCCACCCCCCACACCGATGCCGCACAGCGCAAGGCCATGCGGATTGCGAGGGCCAATGGCGCGAAGGTGATCCTCGACATCGATTACCGGCCCAACCTCTGGGGTCTTGCGGGCCATGGCGCGGGCGAGGAGCGCTACATCCGCTCGGACAAGGTGTCGGAGCACCTGAAGACCATCCTTCCCGATTGCGACCTGATCGTCGGCACGGAAGAGGAAGTCCACATCGCGGCGGGCAGCGAGGACACGCTCGAGGCGCTCAACATCATTCGGTCGCTCTCAAAGGCCGTGATCGTGCTGAAACGCGGGCCCATGGGCTGCGTCGTCTATCCGGACGCCATTCCCGATGCGCTGGAAAAGGGCATCGTGGGCAAGGGCTTCCCCATCGAGGTCTATAATGTGCTGGGTGCGGGCGACAGCTTCATGTCCGGCTTCCTGCGCGGCTGGCTCCGGGGCGAGGACCACGCGACGAGCGCCACCTGGGCCAATGCCTGTGGCGCCTTCGCGGTGTCGCGCCTCCTGTGCTCGCCCGAGATCCCGACCTGGGAGGAACTCCAGTATTTCCTGAAGCACGGAAGCCCGCACAAGGCGCTGCGGAAGGACGAGGCGATCAACCACGTGCATTGGGCCACGACCCGCCGCCAGCAGCCGGACCGGCTCCTGGCCTTCGCCATCGACCACCGCATGCAGCTGGAGAAGATGGCGGATGAGGCGGGAGCACCGCGCACGCGCATCAACGACTTCAAGCGCCTCGCCATGGCGGCGGTGGGGCGCGTCTCGAAGGGAGCGCCGGGCTTCGGCACGCTGCTCGACGACGTCTATGGCCGCGAGGCGATGTTCGACGCGGCGAAGCTCGGCCTGTGGGTGGGCCGCCCGCTGGAACAGCCGGGCTCGCGCCCCTTGCGCTTCGAGTTCACCCAGGACGTGGGCGCGCGGCTCGTCGAGTGGCCGGTGACGCACACCGTCAAGTGCCTGTCCTTCTACCATCCGGACGACCCCCCGGAGCTGAAGCACGAGCAATCGCAGAAGCTGCTGACGCTCCACGAGGCGGCACGCAAGGTGGGCCGCGAGGTGATGATCGAGATCATCGCCGGCAAGCATGGGCCGCTCGACGACGGGACCATCGCGCGGGCGCTGGAGGAGCATTATGCCCTTGGCATCAAGCCCGACTGGTGGAAGCTCGAGCCGCAGGCGACGTCACGCGCCTGGGAGAACATCTCGGCCGTCATCGCGAAGCACGACCCGTGGTGCCGCGGCGTGGTGCTCCTCGGCCTCGAGGCGCCGGAGGAGGAACTGGCCAAGGGCTTCGCCGCCGTCGCACCCCACCCCATCGTCAAGGGCTTCGCCGTGGGCCGCACCCTGTTCAGCCACGCCGCGAAGGAATGGCTCCGCGGCGAAATGAGCGACGAGGAGGCCACCGCCGACATGGCGGCCCGCTTCGAACGCCTGGTGGCGATCTGGAACGGGACGCGCAAAGCCTGAAGCGGCCCGCCCTTCCTTGACTTAATGGGCCCTTTCCCCTATGTCCGCTCCACCGCGCGGACGGGTGAATGCCCGACGCGTTGATTGCGCTGCCTCCGGCAACCCAATTTCGCCTGTGAAAACAGGCACATGAAGCGCACCGGACCACGGGTTCACCGGTGCCGCCAAAGGGCGCGGGACAAGAAGGAAGAAGGACATGTACGCAGTCATCAAGACCGGCGGCAAGCAGTATCGCGTTGCAGCCGGTGACAAGATCCAGATCGAGAAGCTCGAGGGCAACCCGGGCGACGAGGTGAATTTCGCGGAAGTGCTGATGGTCGCCAATGGCGATGCCATCAACATCGGGGCGCCCCATGTGGCCGGCGCCACCGTGGTGGGCGAGATCGCCTCCCAGGACCGCGGCCCCCGCGTCATCATCTTCAAGAAGCGGCGCCGCAAGCACTATCGCCGGCGCAACGGCCACCGCCAGGACCTGACCTCGGTGACCATCCGCGAAATCCGCGCCTGAGCGCTGACAGAAACCAGGAGAACATCCCATGGCTCATAAAAAGGCAGGCGGTTCATCCCGCAACGGGCGCGACACGGCGGGCCGCCGTCTCGGCGTCAAGGCTTTCGGCGGCGAGACCGTCATCGCCGGCAACATCATCATCCGCCAGCGCGGCACCAAGGTGCATCCGGGCACGGGCGTCGGCATCGGCCGCGACCACACGATCTTCGCCACCGTCAATGGCGTGGTGAACTTCCGCCGCACCAAGGGCGACAAGCAGACCGTGTCTGTGGTCCCGCCCGTCGCCGCGGAGTAACCGGCGGGCTCCATGCATATGCCGCCGGATCCACCGATCCGGCGCAGGACGACAAAGCGGAGAGGTGGATTGCCACCTCTCCGCTTTTCGTTTGTGCACCGTATTCCTCTCCCCCACGCAATTGGGGGAGAGGGGGAAAGATGCAAGGTTTTGAGACAATGACCATCCTGAAGACAGAGCGCCTGATACTCCGCCCCCCGCGCGACGCGGACCGGGAAGACCTGGTCTCTGCCCTCGACAATCTGAATGTCTCACGCTGGACCGGGCGCATTCCCTATCCTTACAGGCCAGAGGTTGCGGAGGCCTTCCTCATCCATGTCCGACAGATGCCGGCCTCCGCGCTGGTGCTGTTCATCACCAGAAAAGACGCGCTGATGGGTTGTATCGGGATCGAAGAGGATGAACTGGGCTATTGGCTGGCGGAGCCTTACTGGGGGCAAGGCTTTGGCACCGAGGCGGCGCGGGCCATGGTGGATCACGCATTCCAAGCGATGAAGACCGAGGAACTCGTTGCGAGCTACCACCTTGGCAATGCCGCATCGCAGCGCATTCTGCTGGGGCTGGGCTTCGAGGAGACCGGCGAGGGCTTGGCCTTTTCCCGGGCGCGGCAGGCGGAGGTTCCGCACATCAAGCTTCGACTCACGCACGAGGCCTGGAAGGAAGCGAAGGAGCGGCGGCGATGACGCCCCCGCTCCCCGTTGCGTCAGAAAACCTTGGCGACGTATCTCGGGACCAGGCTCCGGCGATAGAGGCCGCCATTGTGCTTGGAGGCGGCGAGCTTGAGGTTGCCGTTGGACTTGCCGATGGCGAGCGACAGGTGCTTCAGGCCCCACTTCACGTTGGTGCGGGCGTCGAGCAGCTCCGAGCAGTTGCCGCTGAAGCCGATGCCCTTGGCGGTCGAGCACTTGAGCTGGAAGACGCCATATTCGCCGGCAGCACCCCGCAGGTGCGGCTTGTAGTTCGATTCCACATGCGCGATGCGGAGCGCGAACCAGGTCGGAACGCCATGCGAGGGCGCCATCGCCTGGATCATCGCCACCACGTCATTGCCGCGCGCGGTCGAGCCCGCCGGAATGGCCAGCGCCGTATCCGTCTCACGGGACCTGCGCTTCAGGCTCCGCGGCTTTGCCTGGGCCACCTGCACGCGCTTCTTCTTCGCGCTCTTGACGGTGGCGTGCTTCACGGTGGCTTTCTTGGTCTTTACGGAAGAGAATTTCTTCGCATGCGTCTTCTTGGTCGACGACTTGAGACAATGCATGTCCCCCTTGCAAGCCGCCTGAGCAGGTATTGTCGAGGCACCACCCAATACAACGGCGGCCAGCAGTCCTGCGATCAGTCGTTTTCTCATCTCGTTCCTTTCGATCTACACAAAAACCTTGCCGATGATCTGGCGATGAGGCCCGATCATCTTCATTCGATTGTCGCCCTTCGAATGACGGGGGCGGGTAAACTGGGCAAATGTGTTCACAAGGCGGCGGAAATGTTGCGACGCAACATCGAGCGGGAACCGTGGCCGATCGGCCACAGGGGACTAGGCTTCACCCGCAACGCGCGTTACAAGGCAGGATCATGAAATTCCTCGACCAGGCAAAGGTTTATGTCCGCTCCGGCGACGGGGGCGCGGGCTCCGTGTCGTTCCGCAGGGAGAAGTTCATCGAGATGGGCGGGCCCGACGGCGGCGACGGCGGCAAGGGCGGCGATGTGTGGATCGAGGCGGTCGACGGCCTCAACACGCTGATCGACTACCGCTACCAGCAGCATTTCAAGGCGGCGACCGGCGGGCACGGCATGGGCCGGCTGCGCGCCGGGGCGAATTCAGACGACGTCGTGCTGAAGGTTCCGGCGGGGACCCAGGTCTTCGAGGAAGACAACGAGACGATGATCGCCGACCTCGCCAAGGTGGGCGACCGCTTCCGCGTGGCGAAGGGCGGCAACGGCGGCTTCGGCAACCATTACTTCAAGTCCTCCACCAACCGCGCACCCCGCCACGCCAACCCCGGCCAGGAGGGCGAGGAGCGCTGGATCTGGCTGCGCCTCAAGCTCATCGCCGATGCGGGATTGCTGGGCCTTCCCAATGCGGGGAAGTCCACCCTGCTCGCGGCCGTCTCGGCGGCGAAGCCCAAGATTGCCGACTACCCGTTCACCACGCTTCATCCGCAATTGGGCGTGGTGCGCGTCGGCATGCAGAGCTTCGTGCTGGCCGACATCCCCGGCCTCATCGAGGGGGCGCATGAGGGGCATGGGCTCGGCACGCGCTTCCTCGGCCATGTCGAGCGCTGCGCCGTGCTGCTGCATCTGATCGACGTCACCAGCGAGGATCCGGTGAAGGACTACCGGGTGATCCGCAAGGAGCTCAAGGCCTACTCCCCCGAACTTGCCGAGAAGCCCGAGGTGATCGCCTTCAACAAGACGGACCTTCTGCAGGACGACGACATCGCGGCAAAGCTCAAGGACTTCAAGCGCCGCATGCGCAAGACGCCGATGCTGATCTCAGGCGCCACCACGAAGGGCGTGCCGGAAGCGATGAAGAAGCTTCTCGAGGTGATCGACACATCGCGGCGCGCAGGACGCTCGGACGACGAGCCGGGCGTCAGGACGGAGGAGTGGCGTCCGTGACGTCGCGGCTCGAAAAGGCGCGGCGCATCGTCGTCAAGATCGGCTCGGCCCTGCTGGTCGACGACAAGACGGGCACGATCAAGGCGTCTTGGCTCTCCTCGCTCATCGACGACCTCGCCGATGCGCGGATCCGGGGGGCGGAGGTCGTGATCGTATCTTCCGGCGCCATCGCGCTGGGGCGGCGCACGCTCGGACTTCCCAAGGGCAGCCTGCGGCTGGAGCAGAAACAGGCGGCCGCGGCGGTGGGGCAGATCGCGCTCGCCCAAGCCTGGGCGGAGGCGCTCCGGACGCGCAACATCGTGGCGGCACAGGTGCTCGTCACGTTGACCGACACGGAGGAACGCCGCCGCTATCTGAACGCGCGCGCGACGCTCTCCACACTGCTCGAACAGGGTGCCATGCCCGTCATCAACGAGAACGACACGGTGGCCACCAGCGAGATCCGCTATGGCGACAATGACCGTCTCGCCGCGCGCGTCGCCTCCATGATGAGCGCTGACTGCCTCGTCCTCCTGTCCGACATCGATGGGCTCTATACCGCCCCGCCCGGCCGCTCGGGTGCTGAGTTCCTGCCGCTCGTCGAGGAGATCACGCCGGAGATCGAGGCGATGGCGGGCAAACCCGTCTCGGGCGTGGGCTCCGGCGGAATGATCACCAAGATCGAGGCCGGCAAGATTGCGCTCGGTGCTGGCTGCAACATGGTGATCGCCTCGGGCCATGCGATGCACCCCTTGTCGCGTATCCTTTCAGGTGAGCGCTGCACCTGGTTCGTGGCCGGCGCCTCGCCGCTCCAGTCACGCAAGCGCTGGATCGCGGGCACTCTGCAGCCGATCGGCCACCTCGTGGTGGACGAGGGAGCGGCGGAGGCGCTGGCCAAGGGCAAGAGCCTGCTGCCCGCAGGTGTGAGGACGGTCGAGGGAAGCTTTGCCCGCGGCGATACGGTTTCCGTCGTGACGCAGAAGGGACGCGAGATCGCGCGCGGCCTCGTCGCCTATGATGCGGGCGATGCGGCGCGCATCCTCGGGCTCAAGTCGTCCGAGATCGAGAAGGCGCTAGGCTTCCGCGGGCGTGACGAACTGATCCACCGCGACGACATGGTGCTGATGGGCGGAGAGCGGACATGACCGTGACGATGACCAACCGCGACATGATGATGACGCTGGGCCGCGCCGCGCGCGAAGCCCAGAAGCTGCTGGCACTTGCCCCGACGGCGCAGAAGAACGAGGCGCTGATGGCGATGGCCGCCAAGATCCGCCGCTCGGGCGCCGACATCCTTTCGGAGAACCAGCGCGACCTGGCGAATGCGCAAGCCAAAGGAATCAAGGGCAGCTTCGTGGACCGGCTGACCCTGAACGACGCCCGGCTCGCGGCGATGGCGAAGGGGCTGGAAGAGATCGCCGCCCTGCCCGACCCGGTGGGACAGGTGATGTCCAGCTGGACGAGGCCCAACGGCCTCGCGATCAGCCGCGTGCGGGTGCCGATCGGCGTCATCGGCATCATCTATGAGTCCCGCCCCAACGTGACGGCGGATGCGGGAAGCCTGTGCCTCAAGTCGGGCAATGCGGCGATCCTGAGGGGCGGGTCCGACAGCTTCCACTCCTCCGCCGCGATCATCGCCTGCCTGCAGCGGGGCCTCGACATCGCGGGGTTGCCGCGCACGGCGATCCAGATGGTGCCGACGGCGGACCGCGATTGCGTGGGCCTCATGCTGGAGGGGCTGGGCGGCACCATCGACCTGATTGTGCCGCGCGGCGGCAAGAGCCTCGTGGCGCGGGTGCAGCAGGATGCGCGCGTGCCGGTCTTCAGCCATCTCGAAGGCATCTGCCACGTCTATGTCGACAAGGCCGCGGACATCGAGATGGCGAAGGCCATCGTGCTCAATGCCAAGATGCGCCGCACCAGCGTGTGCGGTGCGGCCGAGACGATCCTCATCGACCGTGCGGGCGCGGAGAAGGTGCTGAAGCCGATCATCGCGACGCTGATCGAGGCGGGCTGCGAGGTGAGGGGTGACGAGGCCTGCCGCGCGGCCGACCCCCGCGTCAGGCCGGCAGCGGACGAGGACTGGGGCAAGGAATACGGCGACGCCATCGTGGCGATGAAGCTCGTCGACGGCGTCGGGGAGGCGATGGCGCACATTGCGCGTTATGGCTCCCAGCACACGGATTCGATCGTGACGGAGGACGAGGCAGCCGCAAGGCGCTTCCTCACCGAGGTGGACAGCGCCATCGTGCTCCACAATGCCTCGACACAGTTCGCCGATGGCGGCGAATTCGGCTTCGGCGCCGAGATCGGCATCGCCACGGGCAAGCTCCATGCACGGGGGCCGGTGGGAGTGGAGCAGCTCACCACCTTCAAGTACCAGGTGCGCGGCAGCGGGCAGATCCGCCCATGATGCCGCGGGCGCCGGCGTTCGGCGAAGGCCAGCGCATCGGGCTGTTCGGCGGAT
>JADCDC010000367.1 GCA_020252385.1 Aestuariivirga sp. | reverse complement strand
CGCCTCGTCGACATGCGCGAGCGGCCCCGGCGCCAGCCTGGTGATGTGGCCGTCACGCGGGATCAGCACGTCGCGAATGCCCTGGGCGTGCGCAAAATCCCGGTGCGCCCTGAGGTGGCGGGGCTCGCCGTGCATGGGGATCAGCGCCCTGGGCCTCACCCAGCCATAGAGCATCGCGAGCTCGCCCTGGCGCGGATGGCCCGAGGAGTGGACGAGGTCGTCATCGGCGGTGATGACGTCGATGTCGAGCTCCGCGAGATTGTTCAGTACACGGCTCACTTCCTTCTCGTTGCCCGGAATGGTGCGCGAGGAGAAGATCACGAGGTCGCCCTCCTCCAGCGAGACGTGAGGGTGCTGATCCTCGGCGATGCGGGCGATGGCGGCGCGCGGCTCCCCCTGGCTTCCCGTGCAGAGCAGCATCACCTTGTCGGGCGGCAGGTAGCCGAACTCCTCCTCGTCCAGCAGGCGGCCGGAATCGTTCAGCATGCCGCAGGCGCGTGCCGCCTCGATGGTGTTGCGCATGGCGCGGCCGGCGATCACCACCTCGCGGCCCGATGCCCGCGCCGCGCGGATCGACGTGGCGATGCGGTCCAGATGCGAGGCGAAGGTCGTCACCGCGACACGCCCCGTGGCCCGCTTCACGATCTCAAGGATCGTGTGCGCGACCTCTGCTTCGGATGGGGAAAAGCCCTCGCGCAGGACGTTGGTGGAATCGCAGACCAGCACGTCCACACCCATATCGCCGATCTCGCGGAGGCGCTTCTCGTCCATGCCCTGACCAAGGACCGGCGTCCGGTCGATCTTCCAGTCGCCCGAGTGGAGCACGCGGCCTTCGGGCGTTTCGATGAGGAGTGCGGTCGGCTCCGGAATGGAATGGGTGACGGACACGAATTCGAGCGCGAAGGGACCAAGCCTGAAGCGCGAACCCGCCGGCATCACCTTGACCGGAACCTGGTCGTCGAGCCCCGCCTCCTTGAGCTTGAGCGCCAGGATCTGCGCTGCGAAGGGCGTGCAGTAGACCGGGCACTCGAGCTGCGGCCAGAGCCAGGCGACGGCACCTAAGTGATCCTCATGCGCATGCGTCAGCACCAGGCCGTGGACGCGCGATTTCTCCGCGCCGAGGAAGCCCACATCCGGCAGCACCACGTCAATGCCGGGGTCGCTCTCCTCACCGAACTTGACGCCGAGATCCACCATCAGCCAGTCCCGGTCATCGGCGGGGCCAGCGCCGTAGCAATAGCAATTCATGCCGATCTCGCCCGTGCCGCCCAGCGGCAGGAAGACGAGTTCGGGGGGAAGTTGGGCGCGGCGCCTCGCGTTCATGCTGTTGTCCGTCTCAGGGCTTCGAGTTCGGCGAAGGAAACCTCGCCAGCGTGAATGGGTGTGAGCGTACCATCGGCCTGCTTCAGGATGAGCGCGCCATCGGGCGCCAGGCCGTCGAATGTTCCCGTCAGTCGCCTGTCGCCCAGCGCGGCGGTGACGCCGGCGCCGAGGCCCAATGCGCGCTGGGCCCACTCCTGCCGGATCGGCGCAAAGCCCCGGCCTTCATCCCATTGCGCGAGGCGGCGGGTGAGATGCAGGTCCAGGACGCCCAGCACCGTGTCGAGGGTAAGGTCGCGGCCCAGGGCGGTCACCGGATAGGGCGTTCCCTCCGGCGCATGGGCGACATTGACGCCGCAGCCGATGGCGATGCGGGTGGGGTTCGTTGCCACAACCTCGGGCAACACGCCGCAGAACTTGGCGCCGCCGATCAGCACGTCATTGGGCCACTTGATGCGCGGAGCAAGACCGGGCTTCAGCTTCATCACCGTGTCATGCACGGCGAGTGCGGCCACGAAGCTCACCTGCGCCGCGGCCTGCGGCCCATCCGCAATCGGAAACAGGAAGGTGGCGTAGAGGTTGCCGGGCTCGCTCGTCCAGCTGCGGCCGAGGCGGCCGCGGCCGCCGGTCTGCATGTCCGCCACCAGCCAGAGAGGCCCGCCTTCGCCGTCACCGGCCAGGCGGCGCGCCTCGAGATTGGTCGAATCGATCCGGTCGTAATGGCGGACCGGATGTCCTGTGCCGAGGATCAATAGAGGGACTTTGCCGCGGCCGCGGCGACGGCGATGACCGGGCTCGCGATCCACGGCAGCACGAAGAGCAGCGTGAAGGCGCCCGACGCATAGGCCACGAGTTTCACCTCGCCGTCCATCGGATCGAAGGCGTCCTTCGGCTCGTCGAAGTACATGATCTTCACGATGCGGAGATAGTAGTAGGCGCCGATCACCGATGTGACGACGCCGATCACCGCGAGCACATAGAGCCCGGCATTGACGGCGGCGAGGAACACGAAGTACTTGGCGAAGAAGCCCGCGAGCGGCGGAATGCCGGCGAGCGAGAACATCAGCATGGCGAATACGAAGGCCAGCCCCTTGTGGTTGCGGGCAAGGCCTGCGAGGTCGCTGATCTCCTCCACCATGTGGCCCTTGCGGCGCATGGCCAGCACGCAGGCGAAGGTGCCGAGCGTCATGATCATGTAGATGATCATGTAGAGCACGACGCCCTGCACACCCTGCTCGGTGCCCGCGGCAAGGCCGACGAGCGCGTAGCCCATGTTGCCGATCGAGGAATAGGCAAGAAGGCGCTTGATGTTGTTCTGCCCGATCGCGGCAAAGGCGCCCAAGGCCATGGAGGCGATCGACACGAAGACGATGATCTGCTGCCAGTCCGGCAGGATGTGGCCGAAGGGCTCCACCATGGTGCGGGTGACGAGCGCCACAGCGGCAACCTTGGGTGCTGCGGCGAAGAAGGCGGTGACCGGCGTCGGCGCGCCCTCATAGACGTCCGGCG
>JADCDC010000366.1 GCA_020252385.1 Aestuariivirga sp. | reverse complement strand
TTCTCCTCCGACCGCACCATCCGCGAATACGCCAAGGAGATCTGGAACGTCCCCGTTGCCTAGGAGCTGACGCCCGCATGCCCGATCCCGACTGGAAGGCGAACGCTGCCGAGATCGAGGCCATCGTCGAGGGCCGCCACGGCGATCCTTTCGCGGTGCTGGGACTGCACGAGACCGGAAGCGCCTGGGTGGCGCGCGCCTTCGTTCCGGGAGCAGAGGAACTGGAGGTCAGGACGCCCGACGGTGTCCCGCTGGCGGGACTGGCGCGGCGCCACGGGGCGGGCTTCTTCGAGGGGCCGGTGCCGGTCAAGGCCCGCGTCCCCCTCGCCTACCATGCGCGCAACGCGGGCGGCGAGTGGACGGTGAGCGACGCCTATCTGCTGGGCCCGGTGCTGGGGCCGCTCGACGACTACTACATCGCGGAAGGCAACCATCTCCGCCTCTATGACAGGCTCGGCGCCCATCCGATGCGGCATGAGGGGCAGGAGGGCGTGCATTTCGCCGTCTGGGCGCCCAATGCCTCGCGCGTTTCGGTGGTGGGCGAGTTCAACGGCTGGGACGGGCGCCGCCATGTGATGCGCAAGCGCCGCGACACCGGGGTGTGGGAGATCTTCATTCCCGGCGCGGCGGAGGGTCACTGCTACAAGTACGAGCTGCTGGATGCCCAGGGCAGGCTCCTGCCGCTGAAGAGCGATCCCATGGGCTTTGCCGCCGAGATGCGGCCCAAGACCGCCTCGCGCGTCGCCCGCACGGACAATTTCACATGGGGCGACGAGGCCCACCTGGCAGCGCGCCGCGCGCATGATCCGCGCCGCGTGCCGATGTCGATCTACGAGGTGCATCTGGGTTCCTGGCGGCGGCGGGAGGATGGCACCTTCCAGAGCTATGACGAGATCGCCGATCAGCTGATCCCCTATGTGCTGGACATGGGCTTCACCCATGTGGAGTTGCTCCCCGTCAGCGAACACCCCTTCGATCCGTCCTGGGGCTATCAGCCGACCGGGCTCTTCGCGCCGACCGCGCGCTTCGGCGATCCGGCGGGTTTCGCGCGCTTCATCGACCGCGCGCACCGGGCAGGGATCGGCATCATCCTCGACTGGGTGCCCGCCCATTTCCCGACCGACGAGCACGGGCTTGCCCGCTTCGACGGAACCGCACTCTATGAGCACGAGGATCCGCGCCAGGGCTATCATCCGGACTGGAACACCGCGATCTACAATTTCGGCCGGCGCGAGGTGGCGAGCTTCCTCCTCAACAACGCGCTGTTCTGGCTGGAGCGCTATCACGTCGACGGACTGCGCGTCGATGCCGTGGCCTCGATGCTCTACCTCGATTACTCGCGCCAGGAGGGGGAGTGGATCCCCAATGCGAAAGGCGGGCGCGAGAACCTCGAGGCGATCGCCTTCCTGCAGCGCGTCAACCACGAGGCCTATGGCCAGAACCCGGGCATCGTGACGATCGCCGAGGAATCGACCGCCTTTCCCGGGGTCTCGCAACCCACCTCCACGGGCGGCCTCGGCTTCGGCTTCAAGTGGAACATGGGCTTCATGCACGACACGCTCAGCTACCTGAAGCGCGAGCCCATCCACCGCAAGCATCACCACAACGAGCTGACCTTCGGCCTGCTCTATGCCTTTACCGAGAACTTCGTGCTGCCGCTCTCGCATGACGAGGTGGTGCACGGGAAGGGCTCGCTCCTCAACAAGATGGCGGGCGATCCCTGGCAAAAGTTCGCCACCCTCAGGGCCTATTACGCCTTGATGTGGGGCTATCCGGGCAAGAAGCTGCTGTTCATGGGGCAGGAGCTGGCGCCGTGGTCCGAATGGTCGGAGGCGAGAGGCCTCGACTGGTGGCTCGAAGGCCAGCCGCCGCACCGGGGTGTGCAGAGTCTGGTGCGCGATCTCAACCGTCATTACCGGGGCATTCCTGCCCTGTATGCCCGCGACTGCGAGCCCGAGGGTTTCGAATGGCTGCTGGCGGACGACCGGGAGAATTCGGTCTTTGCCTGGGCGCGTCACTCGGGCCAGGGCGGCGCGATGGTGGCGGTGGTGAGCAACTTCACCCCCGTGCCGCGGCACGGCTATGTGCTGCCGCTTCCCGCCGCCGGCTGGTGGCGGGAAATTCTCAACACGGACGCGGGCGAGTATGGCGGCAGCGGGCTCGGCAACATGGGCGGGGTCGATGCCGGGCCCCACCCGTCGCACGGCAAGCCCGCCCATGCGACGGTGACCTTGCCACCGCTCTCAACCTTGTATTTCATGCTGGACGGATAAGAAACGGGAAGCAGAGGGAGGACAGCATGGCCGAACACCGGAGGAGCGGACCGCTGGCGCGCGACGCCATGGCCTATGTGCTGGCCGGCGGGCGCGGCAGCCGGCTGATGGAACTGACCGACCGGCGCGCCAAGCCTGCCGTGCCCTTCGGCTGCAAGTCGCGCATCATCGACTTCGCCCTGTCCAACGCGCTGAATTCCGGCATCCGGCGCATCGGTGTCGCCACGCAATACAAGGCGCACAGCCTGATCCGCCACATGCAGCGCGGCTGGAACTTCTTCCGCCCGGAACGCAATGAGAGCTTCGACATCCTGCCCGCCTCCCAGCGCGTCTCGGAAGATCAGTGGTATGCCGGTACGGCCGATGCGGTGTACCAGAACCTCGACATCATCCTGAGCTATGGTCCGCAATACATGGTCGTCCTGGCGGGCGATCACATTTACAAGATGGACTACGAATTGATGCTGCAGCAGCACGTCAATTCCGGCGCCGACGTGACCATCGGCTGCCTCGAGGTGCCGCGCATGGAGGCGACGGGCTTCGGCGTCATGGCGGTGGACGAGAAGGATCGCATCACCGCCTTCGTCGAGAAGCCAAAGGACCCGCCGGGCATTCCCGGCAATCCGGACATGGCGCTCGCCTCCATGGGCATCTACGTCTTCGAGACGGCGCGGCTTGCCGAGCACCTCCGCCGCGATGCCGCCGATCCGGCATCGAGCCGCGACTTCGGCAAGGACATCATCCCCTGGCTTGTCGACAACGGAAAGGCGGTGGCGCACCGCTTCAACGCAAGCTGTGTCCGCTCCGAATATGAGACCGAGGCCTATTGGCGCGACGTCGGCACCGTCGATGCCTATTGGGAAGCCAACATCGACCTGACCGAGACGCTGCCCGCCCTCGACCTCTATGACCAGAACTGGCCGATCTGGACCTATTCGGAAGTGACCCCTCCCGCCAAGTTCGTGCATGACCTCGAAGGCCGGCGCGGCTCCGCGGTGGCTTCGCTCGTCTCGGGGGGCTGCATCGTCTCGGGCGCCACGATCAAGCGCACCATCCTCTCGCCCAATGTGCGGGTGAACTCCTTCTCCGCGCTTGAGGAGGCCGTCGTTCTGCCCTCCGTCCACATCCACCGCAATGCCAGGCTCAAGAAGGTGGTGATCGACACCAGCGTGTTCATTCCCGAGGGCCTCGTCGTGGGCGAGGATCCGGAGCTTGACGCCAAGCGTTTCCGACGCACGGCCTCCGGCATCTGCCTCATCACCCAGCCCATGATCGACCGCCTCACCGCATGAAGGTCCTTGCCGCCGCCTCCGAGATCTTCCCGCTGGTGAAAACCGGTGGCCTTGCCGATGTGACGGGAGCGCTTCCCGCCGCGCTGGCCAAGCAGGGTGTCGAACTCCTCACCATCGTGCCGGGCTATCCCCCGGTCATGGCCGCGCTCGAGGGCGCTGCGGAACTCCATGCCTATGCCGATCTCTTCGGTGGCAAGGCGAGGCTGCTGCGCGGGCGCGCCAAGGGCCTCGAGATCATCGCCATCGACGCGCCGCATCTCTACGACCGGCCCGGCAACCCGTATCTCGGGCCCGATGGCAAGGATTGGCCAGACAATGCGCGGCGCTTTGCGGCACTCGCCCGGGCGGCAGCGGATGTGGCGACCGCGAAGCTCGGCGGCGCTGGCGCGGACATCCTGCACTGCCATGACTGGCAGGCGGCACTGGCACCCGTCTACGTGAAGTTCAGCGGAGGCCCGCAGAAGGTGAAGACCCTGATGACGGTGCACAACATCGCGTTCCAGGGGCAGTTCCCGGCCTCCGTCTTCGGCTCTCTCGGCCTTCCCGCGCAGGCCTTCGCCATCGACGGGGTCGAGTATTACGGCAATGTCTGCTTCCTCAAGGGCGGGCTTGCGACGGCGGACAGGATCTCCACGGTGAGCCCCAGCTATGCCCAGGAGATCTGCACGCCGGAATACGGCATGGGGCTCGACGGGCTGCTGCGCGCCAGGCGGGACGTGCTCTCCGGTATCGTCAACGGCATCGACGACGAGGTGTGGAATCCCGCCGACGACGCCCTCATCGCCCAGACCTACACCGCGAAGACCCTGCCGAAGCGCCTTGCCAACAAACGGGCGGTGGAGCAGCGCTTCAACCTCGAGCCGGGCGAGGGATTGCTCCATGGCGTGGTGAGCCGCCTCACGTGGCAGAAGGGCATGGACATCTTCGCGGCGAGCATCGACCGGCTGGTGGCAGGCGGTGCGAGGCTCGCCCTCATCGGCACGGGCGAGGCCGGGATCGAAGAGGCGATCCTCGCCGCGGCGGAGCGCCACAAGGGCCGCATCGGCGTGATGCTCGGCTATGACGAGGCGCTCTCGCATCTCGTGCAGGCGGGTTGCGACACGATTCTCGTGCCGTCGCGCTTCGAGCCCTGCGGCCTCACGCAGCTCTATGGCCTGCGTTACGGCTCCATTCCGATCGTGGCCCGCACCGGCGGCCTGAACGACACGGTGATCGACGCCAACGACGCGGCCCTCCAGGCAGAAGTCGCCACCGGCTTCCAGTTCGCGCCGGTCGACCAGCCAACTCTCGAACACACGCTGCAGCGGGCGGCGGAATGCTTCGCGGACCAGACCCTGTGGCGCGGCATGCAGAAGCGCGGCATGGCCTCCGACGTCTCCTGGACGCGCAGCGCCTCCACCTATGCCCAGCTCTACCGCAATCTTCTGAAGGCCTGAGAAGACCCATGATCCAGCGCGTCGCCACCACACCTTTCGACGGACAGAAGCCCGGAACATCGGGCTTGCGCAAGAAGGTGACGGTGTTTCAGCAGCCGCATTACGCGGAGAACTTCATCCAGTCGATCTTCGATGCGCTCGAGGGCTTCGCCGGCCAGATGCTGGTGATCGGCGGTGACGGCCGCTACTACAACGAACAGGTCGTGCAGACGGCGATCCGCATGGCGGCGGCCAATGGCTTCGGCCGCGTGCTCGTCGGGCGCAACGGCCTGCTGTCGACACCTGCCGCATCGAACCTCATCCGCAAGAACCGCGCCTTCGGCGGCATTATCCTCTCGGCGAGCCACAATCCGGGCGGTCCCGACGGCGATTTCGGCATCAAGTACAATGCCGGAAACGGCGGGCCGGCGCCGGAGAAGATCACCGACGAGATCTACGCCCGCACCCGCGCCATCACCAGCTACAACACCATGGATACGCGGGACGTCGACCTCGGGCGCATCGGCGAGACGAAGCTCGGCAGCACGACCGTCGCCATCGTCGATCCCGTCGACGACTATGCAGCACTCATGCAGACGCTGTTCGACTTCGACCTCATCCGCGAGCTGAGGCAGAGCGGCTTCACCATGAAGTTCGACGCCATGGGGGCGATCACCGGGCCCTATGCCCACCGCATCCTCGAGGAGATGCTTGGGTTTCCGAAGGGCACGGTGATGAACGGCACACCGCTTCCCGACTTCGGCGGCCACCACCCGGATCCCAACCTCGTCCATGCCAAGGAGCTCGTCGACATCGTCATGCCGGCGGGCGGCCCCGACTTCGGCGCGGCATCGGACGGGGACGGCGACCGCAACCTGATCATCGGGCGCGCCATGTATGTGACGCCGTCCGACTCGCTCGCCATCCTCGCAGCCAACGCCACGCTGACGCCCGGCTATGCGAAGGGCCTGGCCGGCATCGCCCGCTCCATGCCGACGAGTGCCGCGGCGGACCGCGTGGCGGAGAAGCTTGGGCTTGCCTGTTTCGAGACCCCGACGGGATGGAAGTTCTTCGGCAACCTGCTCGATGCCGGAAAGGCGACACTTTGCGGCGAGGAGAGCTTCGGCACGGGCTCGAACCATGTGCGCGAGAAGGACGGGCTGTGGGCCGTGCTGATGTGGCTCAACATCCTTGCCAGGCGGCGGCGGGGTGTTGCCGAAATCGTCACCGCGCATTGGCGCGAATATGGCCGGAACTACTACTCCCGCCACGACTACGAGGAG
>JADCDC010000365.1 GCA_020252385.1 Aestuariivirga sp. | reverse complement strand
TTGGCGGGCCATGCGGTGAGATAGGCGACGCGGAGCTGCGGCGGCGTGGTGATGGTGGTGTCCAGCCGCTCCTTGGTCTCAGCCAGTTCCGCGATGCGCGTGCTGTTGAGCCCGTCCTGGCCCTGCATGATCCAGTCGATCATCACCGCCACGCCATCGACGCGCACGCAGCCCGAGGAATAGAAGCGCGCGCCCGTGTTGAACAGGTGCGGCTCCGGCGTGTCATGGAGATAGATGCCGAAGGGGCTGTTGAACTCGATCTTGGCGGTGGCCATGGCGTTCGAACCGCCCGGCTCCTGGCGGAAGTGATAGTCGTCGACCCGGACACGGCGCCAGTTGACGTCATCGGGATCGATCTCGGGGCCGCCCACCCCATCGAACACCTTCATGTTCATCTCGCGCATGATCTTGGACGGGCCCTTGGAGAGCATGCGGGGAAGGATGTCCTTCTCGACGATCGAGGCGGGCGCGTTCCAGTAGGGGTTGAAGCGCACGATGGTGAGCGGCGTCATCACCACGGGCGTGGGCCGTGAGGGCCGGCCGACGATGGCGTTGTGCAGCGAATAGACCTTGCCCTCGCTCACCGTCTCGATCTGCTGGGCCGGGATGTTGACGACGATGTAGCGCCCGCCGAGATCCTTCGAGTACTCGGCAAGGCGGGGGATATTGGCGCGGATGGTGGCGAGCCGCCGCTCGGCCGGAACGTTGAGCGCGAACAGTGTCGCTCCGTCCACCTTGCCGGTCACCGCGAGGCCGTGGTTGCGCTGGAACTGCATGAGGGCCGCTTCGGTGGCGCTGCCGAAGATCTGGGCGTTGGCGCCCGCCACCGCATCGGCACTCAGATAGCCCTCGATGACGAGGCGCTGGTTCAGGATGCTGGCGTTCTTGCCCTCGGCACCCTTGTTCAGGTTGCCCTTGGGCAGCCGCGGCCAGCCGCCATTGGCGGCGATCCCGGCATATTTGTCGGCCATGGCCTGGATGGCGGCCGTGCTGTCCGGCGTGATGAAGGGGGCGACGCTGCCATCGTTCAGCACCGCGGTCTGGGTGGTGGCCTTGCCGCCCGAACCCTGCGCATGTGCGTTGGCATTGCTGGTCTTGCGGGTTGAAGTGCCACCCGATTCCTTGAGCGAGGTGAAGATCGAGCGCTTCTTCTTTTTCTGCGGCTCCGTAACGGCACTGTCGTTCGACTGGGCGCGGGAAAAGGAGGGTGCGGCGGTGATCGCCACGAGCGAGACCATCATCGCCAGCGAAACGCTCCTCAGAGCTTTTCCAGACAGCAAGAGCGCCCGTAACGTCATCACAACCTCATTCCCAAAAACCCAAGAAGCCTTAGCAGCAAAGCGCCCGACTCGTCAAAACCGGGCCACAATCCCGCCACGAGAAGCCCCGCAATTGCGGCAGCAATGAGATTTTGCCCGGCACTCCCGCGATTGCCAAGAACTTCGGGGCCGTGCTGCGGCTTTTCGGCCACAGCACGGCCCCTCGGCTTTGCAGGGGGAGACCCGGAATTGACGTTAGAGGCGATAGAGGATCTGATCGGTCCAGTAGCGTTCGAGGCGGGCGAGCGCCTTGTTGATGCGGTCGAGTTCGCCGGCGTCCAGGCCGACAAGGTGCTCGAGCGCCTGCATCTGGCGATTGTAGAGCGCATCGACGCGATTGCGGATCGCCTGTCCCTTGGGCGTGAGCCTGACGCGCACGGAGCGCTTGTCGGTCGATGAGCGCTCGTGGTGCACATAGCCCGCCTCGACCAGCTTCTTGAGGTTGTAGGAGACGTTGGAGCCATGATAGTGGCCGCGCGTCTTGAGTTCGCCCGCCGTCAGTTCCGCATCGGCGATGTTGTAGATGAGCAAGGCCTGCACGGGGTTCACCTCCGGCTCGCCATGGCGCTCGAAATCATCCTTGATCACGTCGAGGAGGCGCCGGTGCAGGCGCTCGATGAGGTTCAGCGCATCGATGTAGCCGGGCTTGAGCGGGTTGCCCCTCGCCTCGCCCGAAGGCTGGCGCATCTTTCCCATCAGATCAGCCTGCATGTTCATTCACCTTACCCTCTGTGGCCGGGGCTGGTTTCTGCCGCCCAATTCCCTGTCCCTTGCAGGCGAAACTAGGCGTCAGTCTTTAAGGGGCGCTCAATGGGTTGAGTAAACATATCCTTAGAATTTCAGTTATTTGGAACAACGCGCGGTAGGCTTTACAGAGTCTTCCCGAAGCCGGTTGACAGATCGCTGACAAGCAGGGTGAACAAGGTGCAAAGCCTTGCTGGCGCCACACCGTCATGAAAGAGTGACGCCCGTGAAAACGCCGCTGCTCCTCCTCGGCCTGCTGCTGGCGCTGCCTGATGTGGCGCTGGCGGTGGAGAGCGTGCCGAAACCCCGTCTCCGGCCACCGGAGAGTGCGGCCGGCACGGCTGCGACAATGGTCCCGCTGCCGAAGCCCCGGCCCTCGAAGGATGATGCTTCGCCCCCTGCCCCGGCGCCCGAACCGCGAAGCTGGGAAGAGGATGAGGTGAAGGAGGCCCGCCTCGCCTGCGGCAGGCTGCT
>JADCDC010000364.1 GCA_020252385.1 Aestuariivirga sp. | reverse complement strand
TTCGATATCGAACTATATAGTTCCATATCGAACCATATGGAGATGTCATGACCCAGTCCCGCCGCAAGTTCCTCAGCATCATCGGAGGCGGGGTGATCCTCGCTGCCACCGCAGCCGGGGGTTATGCCGTCACCCGCTCGCCGCGCACGGCGCTCGCCCCCTGGGCCGATGCGGGCCGCGAGGAAGAACCGCGCAGAAGGGCCCTGTCCTTCGCGCTGCTGGCCCCGAACCCGCATAACCGCCAGCCCTGGCGCGTCGATCTCTCTCGCCCCGATGAGGTGGTGCTCTATGTGGATACCACGCGCCTGCTGCCGGAGACTGATCCATACAACCGGCAGATCACCATCGGGCTCGGTTGCTTCATGGAACTGATGCGCATGGCGGCGGCGGAGCAGGGCTATCGCGTCGAGATCCAGCCCTTCCCCGAGGGCGAGGACCCGGCCGCACTCGACGCGCGCCCGGTGGCCCGCGCCCGTTTCGTGGCCGATCCCGGTCTGGCGCGCGATCCGCTCTTCGCCCATGTCATGGCAAGGCGCTCGGTGAAGGAGCCCTATGACACGGCGCGCGCCGTCTCCCCCGATGTACTCGCCACGCTTGCCGCCGCAGCAACTGCCGGCACGCGTTTCGGAGGGTCGGTCGAGCAGGCTGACATCGCCTCCTTCCGCGCCCTCACGCGGGAGGCGCTGCGGATCGAGTTCGTGACGCCGCGCACCTTCAAGGAAAGCGTGGACCTGTTCCGCATCGGCCACCGGGAGGTTGACGCCAACCCTGATGGCATCGACCTCTCGGGGCCGATGTTCGAGACGCTGAGCCTTCTCGGCCTGTTCACGCGTGAGGCGGCGCTCGACCCATCGTCCTCCTCCTTCAAGGGGGGCCTCGACTCGGTCTATGCCAATGTCGATACCGCCATGGGCCACATCTGGCTGGTGAGTGCCGGGAATTCGCGCGCCGAGCAGATCGCCGCCGGTGCGGACTGGCTGCGCGTCAACCTCGCCGCCACCGGCATCGGTCTTGCCATGCAGCCGTTGAGCCAGGCGCTGCAGGAGTTTCCGGAGATGGCCGAACTCTACACCGGCATCCATCGCAGGCTTGCGCCCGATGGCGGAACGGTTCAGATGTTCGGGCGGATCGGCTATGGCCCCAGCGTGGCGCCGAGCCCCCGCTGGCCACTGGAAGCGAAGATTGTCAAAGCCTGACGATACAAACACGCTGTACTTCGCCTTTTTCAACGAGGTTGCGATCGTCTCGCAGCTCTCGGGCCGCCTCCTCGAATCGAAGCTGCCCGAGGGCTTCCTCGTCTCGCATTTCGCCGTGCTCAACCATCTGGTGAAGCTGGGCGATGGACGAACACCGCTTGCCATCGCCCGCGCCTTCCAGGTTCCCAAGGCGACGATGACCCACACGCTGGCGGGCCTCGCCGATGGGGGCCTCGTGCGCCTCGTGCCCAATCCGGAGGATGGCCGCTCGAAGCGCGTGATGCTCACGGACAAGGGCCGCCGCTTCCGCGATCAGGCCATCGCCCGGCTCAAGCCGGAACTCGAGCGCATGGCGCAGCACGTCGATGCGCGCGCGATCGCCGCTGCCCTTCCGCTGCTCGCCGAGATGCGGAGCTATCTCGACGCGGCGCGCGAGGAATGACGGGTTAGCCTCCTCAGCGCACGGGCACGCAGCGCTTGCCAGTCTGATCCGGCTCCTTGCCGCGCGGACAGACGAGCGGCGGCGCCGCGCGCAATTTCGGCGCCACGAGATCCTTCGGAACAAGGCGGATGCAGCGCTTGCCGAGCGGGCCCGGCATGAAGCCCGGAGGGCATGTCAGTGTCTCCCGCGGCGTGAGCACGGGGGCCGGAACGGGTTCTGTCTTCCTGGGCGGGGGCTTCACGGGTTTCGGCTTAGTCCTGGTCTTCGTGTCCGGCTTCGGCTTCTCGATCCGCTTCACGCACACGCCCTTGCTGTTGCGCACTTCGCCTTCCCGGCAACGCTTCAGGGGAAGAGCCTTTCGGCCACCGGGCACGCAGGCGGCGGCCTTTGCATCGAAGGTGGCACCTTCTGGGCAGGCGCAGGCAAAAAGGCCGCTTCCTGCCTGGGGCAGCGCGATCTTGACGGCGCCGGTGGCGCAGGCGCAGGCGCTGCCCTTCAGCACCTGGTTCTCGCCGCAGCCGCAATGGCCGGGCACGATCTGGGCGGAGGACTTTCCATCGGGCCCCTTCACGATCTTCTTTTCGGTCGGAATGTAGATCTGTGTTGGCGGGCAACTCTTGCAGGCATGCGGATTCCCGGGGTCCTGGTAGGAGCCGGGGCCGCAGTTCAAGGGGAGGCAGGCCGTGGCGCCGGGGCCTGAATATGTTCCTCCCGGGCATTCCTCGCAGCTGCCCTTGCTGTAGCCTTCGCTCGTGTATTTGGCGAAGCTGTTGGCCGGGCATGCCTGGCACACATTGGCGTTGGGATCATTCGCCGGGTCCTTGCCGAAGGAAAGCCTGCCCAGGATCTCGCCTGGCTCGCAGCCCGGAACGCACGACATGCGATCGGCAGAAGGGTTGGTGTTCGCCGGGCAGTCCTCGCAGGCATAGCGGTAGATCGGATCAATCAGGGCGACACGCTGATTGGCGCCGCACCGCTTGCATGTTTGGCCATAGGTTTCGGAGTCGAGAACTTCGCCCTTCGCAAGGTCGCAGGTGGCCATGGTGGAGACGCATCGCGACGGATCGTTCTTGTCCTGCACGGAGCCCAGCGGGCACTTCTCCGCACAGTTCGGCAGCCCATTGATCCCGAAGGGAACATATTTGTTGTTCGGCCCGCACGCGATGCAGGCGCCGTTCTCGAACACCTTGCCGAACTCGCACAGGCAATTGCCGGCGATGTCGACCTTCAGCGGCGGGTTGCACGCGCAGCTCTCGAGGATGAAGTACTTGCTCGTCGACTTTCCGACGTAGAGCCAGAAGCCCTTGGGCGTGTAGAGAGAGCCGCAGCCGCACTCGCCCCTGCTGTTCGTGATGGCATGCGGAATGCTCTCGCAGGGGAAGCAATTGCCGTTCCTGTCGGACTGGAATCCCCAGTCGCAGATCTTGTAGTTGGCTTCCGGAACGTGTTCGCCGCATTCCCACAATTCGATATCGCAACCGAGGTCCATGATCTCGTTCAGCGCATCG
>JADCDC010000363.1 GCA_020252385.1 Aestuariivirga sp. | reverse complement strand
CACCGCGTCGACGCCCTGGTGCACGAAGTCGCAGGTCGCCTTGACCGCGCCGCAGCGCGTATGGCCGAGCACGACGATGAGCTTCGCGCCCGCCGCCTTGCAGGCGAACTCCATGCTGCCGAGCGCCTTGGCGTCGCGCGGGTTGTTGATCTCCACCTTCTCGCCCTTGATGAAGATGTCGCCGTGGTCGCGCTTGTAGGCGCCCGACAGGATCTTGATGAGGGTCGACTTGCCCGCGCCGTTGTGGCCGAGGAGGCCCACCACCTCGCCGGGGTAGAGGTCGACCGAGGCGTGGTCCACCGCCTTGATGCCGCCGAAGGCGATCGAGATGTCCTTCATCTCGATCAGCGGCGGCCCGTCGCGCTCCACTTGGGTCGGGTGCTTGTGTCCGTGCTTGGCTGTCATCTTCCCCTCCCTTACTTGACGCGCCGGCGGTAGACCTGGTCGATCCACACCGCGAAGACCAGGACGCAGCCGACCACGATGTCCTTGGTGGCGGATTCGAAATTCAGGAGCGTCATGCCGGACTGCAGCGACTGCATCACCAGGGCGCCCAGCATGGCGCCGTAGATGGTGCCGAGGCCTCCCGCGAGCGAGGTGCCGCCGATCACCGCCGCGGCGATCACGTAGAGCTCGTCGAATTGGCCCAGCGCATTGGTGGCCGAGTCGAGGCGGGCCGACGAGATCGAGGCGGAAATCGCCGCCAGCATGCCCATCAGCGCGAACACGATGACCGTGATCTTCTTGGTGTTGATGCCGGCGAGTTCGGCCGCTTCCGGATTGCCGCCGATCGCATAGATGTAGCGGCCAAGCCTGGTGCGGTTGGCGAGGAAGGTCATGGCGATGCCGACGAACAGCGCGATCAGCACCGGGATCGAATAGCCGAACGCGATGTTGAGGCCCTCGGGCGGGATGGTGACGCCCGTCGCCTGCGCCCAGCGGTCGACCACGCCCTTCGGCCAGTAGTAGGAGTTGACGATCCAGGTGATGCCCAGCACCACGAGGCAGCCGGCAATGGCCAGGAAATACTCCGCCCACATCGGCCGGAGCCCGAAGTTGAAGCGCTTCCTCTGCTTGCGGCCATGGAAGATCAGCCAGACGATGGCGGCACAGATGACAAGGCCGAGGATCCAGCTCGCCGTGGCGCCGATCGAGCCCGGCGTGGTGCCGGAGATGCCGCCGCCGATCAGCTTGAAGTTCCGGTCCATGGGAGCGACGGTTTCGCCGCGGATCACCGACCAGGCCGCACCGCGCCAGACGATGAGGCCGCCCAGCGTGACGATGAAGGAGGGAATGCCGAAATAGGCGATCAGCGTGCCGTGGAAGGCGCCGATGGCAGCACCCAGCGCCAGGCCCAGCGCCAGCGTGATGATCCAGATGGCCGGGTGGCCCACGCCCAGCGCGGGGGCGAGCCAGTAGACCTGCATGGTGCCGATGCACACGGCGGTGAAGCCGAGGATCGAACCAACCGAGAGATCGATGTGGCGCATGACGATGATCAGCACCATGCCGGTCGTCATCACCGCGATGGATGAGGTCTGGACGAGCAGGATCCACAGGTTGCGGGGCGTCAGGAAGGAGCCGCCGAACAGCGCTTCGCCACCCCTCAGGAAGCTGCTGAAGATGTCGAAGCCGATCCAGATGATCAGGAGTGCGCCCACCATGCCAAGCATGCGCGGGTCGATCTCGGTGGCGCGCATGAAGCGCGTCAGCGCGCCTTCCTGCGCCATGGCCGGATTCTGGGTGTTGTCGACTGCTGCCACTGGCGTCCTCCCTCACCTGTCTCTGAAATGGTGCGCTTTCGCCCGCGCACATCTTCTTCTTATGGAAACCGCGCCACCCCGGGGGGAGTGGCGCGGGTCGATGGTGTCACCGAGCGGATGTCCGCCGCAAGTGATTACTTGCAGGCTTCGACGTCGGCGGCCGCGCCGGCGCAGACTTCTTCCTTGGTCACCCAGCCGGCGGTGATCACGTCACCGAGGTTGGCCTTGGTGATCGGGTTCGGCGGGATGAGGACGGCGTTCACTTCAACGCCCTTCGCACCGCCCGAGAACTTGATCACGCCGGGGATCTCGGTCAGCGCCTTGCCGTCGGCGATCATGTTGGCGAATTCGGCAGCCTTCTGGCCGAGCACGCGCGAGTCCTTCCAGACCGAGACGAGCTGCGTGCCGGTGGCCACGCGGTTCAGCGCCGCCTTGTCACCGTCCTGGCCCGTCACCGGAACGGTGCCGGCGAGGCCCTGGGCCTCGAGGGCGGCAACAACGCCGCCGGCCATGCCGTCGTTCTGCGAGATCACGGCGTCAACCTTGTTGTTCACCGAGGTCAGGCACTGCTCCATGTTCTTCTGGGCAGCGTCCGGCTTCCAGCCGTCCGTGAAGGTTTCGCAGACGTTCTTGATCTTGCCGGCATCCATGTTGGGCTTCAGCACTTCCATGATGCCCTGGAACAGGAAGGTGGCGTTCGGGTCGCCCTTGTCGCCCTTGATGAAGGCGAAATCACCCTCGGCCTTGCCCTTCTCGAGCATGGTCTGGGCCATCAGGCGGCCCACGCCCACGTTGTCGAAGGTCACGTAGAGCGCATCGGGATGCTCGACGAGCACGTCGTAGGAGATCATCTTCACGCCGGCGTCAGCCGCGGCCTGGAAGGCCGGCAGGATGGCGTCGGAGTCGAAGGCGACGACGAGAATGACGTTGCACCCTTGCGTGATCAGGCCTTCGATGTCGGCCTGCTGCTTGGCAGCGGAGCCCTGCGCGTCAGCCGAGGCATACTTGTTGCCGGCGGCTTCCACCACGGCCTTGATGGCCGCTTCGTCGGTCTTCCAGCGCTCTTCCTGGAACGTCTTCCAGGACACGCAGATATTCTTGCCGGCGGCTTCCGCCGACGACATAGAGGCAGCGCCGAGCACGAGTGCGCCGGCCGCCATGGTCAGAAACTTGCGATACATTCGGGTCCTCCTCCAAGCCGCGATGACCCCCGTGGGACGCCTCCCTGAAGCAGCTGTCACGCCACCGCACGGGGTTCCTGGGCCATGGACGATCTGTTGTTTTATTTCGGCGTCCAAAAAAATGATTGCGGCAAACCCGCGCCGGAGTCAATATACAAAATAAGAAGAACAAAATAGTGCAGCGCAAAAAGAATGCTGCGCATGCGAAGGAAACGGGAGGACCATGCGGGAGAAGGCGGACAGCGATCTGGTCCGGCGCCAGAACCGGCTGCTGCTGCTGGAGGCGCTGCGCCAGCACGGCTCGCTGGCGCGTGTCGAGATGGGCCGCCACACCGGCCTGTCGCCCGCCTCCATCACCTCGATTTCCTCCCAGCTCATCGCCGACGGCATCCTGCAGGAAGCGGGCGAGGCGGCCTCGCCCGCCGAGATGCCGCACCGCCGCGGAAGGCCGCTCACCCAGCTCGCCATCAACCCGAAGTCGGCGCATGTCGTGGCGGTGAAGGTGTCGATCGACGGCATCGAGCTGGCGCTGGCCGACGGCTCGGGCGCCATCCTGTCGCGCCGCCGCTCGCGCACCTCGACCTATGAGGCGGACCCCCGGGCCTTCGGCAAGCTCGTGGCCGACGAGGTCGCGGCACTGCTCGCCAAGCCGCGCGTTGCGGCGCGCCGCGTGGCAAGGATCGGCATCGCCGTCCAGGGTGTTGCCGATTCCAAGGCCGGCACCGTGGTGTGGAGCCCGGCCTTCCGTACACGGAACATCGCCGTCTCCGCCGCGGTGCAGGACAGCCTCGGCATCCCCTGCAACATCGCCAATGACGCCAACATGATCGCCGAGGGGCTGATCGGCATCGACCGCGCCCGCTATGGCGGCACGGCGGCCGTCGTGTTCATGGGCTATGGCGTCGGCATGGGGCTCATCATCAACGGCCAGGTCTATCACGGGCCGACGGGGGCCGCGGCCGAGTTCGGCCACATGAACCACCTGCCGGACGGCCCGCTCTGCCGCTGCGGCCGCAGGGGCTGTGTGGAGGCCTATGCGGCCGACTACAGCCTGCTGCGCTGGGCCTCGGGCGAGGCGGCGACCAGGCCCCCCTCCTTCAACGCCATCCCCGAGGAGGACATGCTGGCGCTTGAAGCTGCGGCACGGCGCGGCGAGGCTTCGGCAGTGGCCGCCTATGCCAAGGCGGGCGAGGCGCTGGGCTTCGGGCTTGCCCGCCTCATCGCCATCCTCACGCCCTCGCGCATCGTGCTCGCCGGGCCCGGCACGCGCGCCATGGAGCTGATCGAGCCGCACCTGAAGCGCGCCATCGAGGCGGGCGTGGTCGACGAGCTCCGCCGCAATGTGGAGATCGAGACGGTGCCGATCGACACCGACATGATCATCAAGGGCACGATCGACCGCGCGCTGCGCCACGTCGACCGCGAGATCTTCGCCTATGGACCCCTGGAGCGGCGCGGCCGCGAACTGGAGCACATCGCATGAGCATCACCCGCAGGACCGCCCTGCTCGGGGCCGCCTCTGTCCTTGGCCTCGCCTTCCGTCCCGCCCGCGCCGCAGCCACGGTGGATGACGGCGGCGCCATCCTCCGCCGCTGGTATCATCTGGTCCTCCGCCTCGTGCGCCACACGCCCACCTATTCGCCGCCGGTGGCGAGCCGCTCCTTCGCCTATCTCGGCATCGCGGCCTACCAGGCGGTGGCCTCGGGCTCGACCTCGCTCGTCTCGCTCGAGGGCCAGGTGAACGGACTTCAGGGCCTGCCGAGGCGCGAGCCGGGCAAGGCCTACAGCGATGCGCTGATCACCCATTGCGCCATGGCGCTCGCGGTGAAGACCTTCTTCGGCAACACCGGTCCCACCGGCCAGCGCGTCATGGAGCTGACGGAGAAGAAGCTCAAGGCCGAGGCGCTCGCCGGCGTGCCCGAAGACGTCGCCACGCGGAGCCTCGCCTATGGCGAGGCGCTGATGGCGGCGATTTTCGCCTGGTCCGAAACCGACGGCGGCGCGGTGGTCGAGAACCTGGGCTTTCCCATGGAGTACGAACTCACCAAGGGGCCGTCGAACTGGGTGCCGACCAGCCCCATCCGCCTGCAGCAGGCGCCGCTGCTGCCCAGCTGGGGCAGGAACCGCACCTTCGCCATGCCGGATGGCAACGCCTGTCCGCTGCCGCCGCCACCCGCCTACAGCGAGGATCCCAACTCCGACTTCTACCGCGAGGCGATGGAGGTGTACGACACGTCGAAATCCCGCACGCCTGAGCAGGAGCTGATCGCCCGCTTCTGGTCGGACGATCCGATGCTCTCGCCAACACCGCCCGGCCACTGGATCTTCATCGCCAACGACATCCTCGAGCAGCAGAAGGCCACGCTCGACGTGAGCGCCGAGGTGATGATGCGCCTCGGCATTGCGATGGCCGATGCCTTCATCGGCAACTGGTACGCCAAGTACCAGTATGATCTCCTGCGCCCCGTCACCTACATCAGGCGGGTGATCGACCCGAAGTGGGAGCCCCTCCTCATCACCCCGCCCTTCCCTGAATATCCTTCCGGCCACTCGACCCAGTCAGGGGCTGCGGCGGTGGTGCTCACCGCCATGTTCGGCGAGAACTTCGCCTTCACCGACCGCACCCATGAGCGCGATGGCATGGCGCCAAGGAGCTTCCCGAGCTTCGAGGCGGCAGCGGCGGAGGCCGGCATCTCGCGCCTCTATGGCGGCATTCACTTCCGCGCCGCCATCGACCAGGGCCTGGCCCAGGGCCGCTGCATCGGCCAGCACGCCGTCGCCCTTCGCACCAGGAGCTCCACATGAGGGCTGCCCTCCCGATCATGGCCCTGCTGCTGACCACCACGGGCAGCCACGCATCACCGGTGCCCCGCTTCATCGAGGAGACGGCGGGCTCCGGCATCGACTCCATCTATGCCGGCGAGTGGCAATACATGGTCGGCGGCGGTGCCGCCGTCTTCGACTGCAATGGCGACGGCTTCGAGGATGTGTTCCT
>JADCDC010000362.1 GCA_020252385.1 Aestuariivirga sp. | reverse complement strand
TGTTGGCGAAGGGATAGCGCTGCCCCGCCCGGGTGCGGCGTTCGAACTCGCGCCCGCAGGCGATCATGGCGTCGAGCATCACCTCGAGTTCGGCCGGCTGCATCTCGCCTTCGCCGGTGGGCGAGGCGAGCATGGGAGAGAACCCCACGCTGAAGAAGCCCATGTCGACGAAGTGATCGAGCGTTTCGCGGAGATCCAGGTTGCGCGGCGTGACGGTGACGCGCGCCGACACCTGCATGCGCTGCTGCTGCCGGAGCAGCGGGGCGAGGCGCTGCATGATGGTATCGAAGCTGCCGCGGCCGTTGCGGAAGGGGCGCTGCGCATCATGCGCCTCGCGCCTGCCGTCGAGGCTGATGGTGACGGCAAAGCCGTGATCCTCGAAGAAGTCGCCATCCTCCGGGCGCACCAGCGTGCCGTTGGTGGTGATCGAGAAGGAGACGGTCTGGCCCTTCGCGGCGGCGCGCTCCACGGCATGGCGCGTCGCGGCGCGCAGCACCTCGCGGCTGGCCAGCGGCTCGCCGCCCAAAAAGGCCAGGTTGAGCCTCGCACCCTCCGGCGCATTGGCCGACAGCATGTCCACCGCCGCCAGCGCGGTCGCAAGCGGCATGCTCTTCGCGGTGCCGCCGAACTCGCCCTGCTGGGCATAGCAATAGCTGCAGCCGAGGTTGCAGGTCTGCGCCACCGCAAGCGAGAGCGCATGGACGGTGGGGGCCGTGAGCGGCACGTCGTCGATGAAATCATGCGCCGCGAGTCCCGCCGCCGCGAGGAGTTCGCCAAGCACATGCTCCTCGCCATGCGTCAGGGCGCGGTCGACACCGAGGAAGAGATCCTCATCCACCTCGAAGATGCGGCTGCCGTTGGCAAGGAACAGGTGGCGCTGGCCATCGGCCGAAACAAGCTGCACGTCGCGGCCGCGCGGCTGCGAGGCCCTCATGTAATCACGGGCAAATGCCTCGCTCATGACGACTCCGAGGGGCCGCCCGGCACATCGCGCCCGCCCACCTGGAAGCGGAGGTAGGTCTCCCAGGCGGTGAACAGGTCGCCATAGAAGACGAGCCGCTTGTCGGAATGATCGTCCGGCACGTAGTTGCCGGTGCGCTTCTTCTGGAACCAGTTGTCGCCGCGGCTGAGGCCATCGGGGCCGGGCTCGACGTTCACGTAGTCGGGGCGTGCGGAGGCCCAGTAGTAGCAGGAACATTCGCGGTAGTCGTTCTGCCAGGGCGAGCACAGGCCCTGCGTCAGCTCGCCCGGTGCTGCCAGCGCCTCGGCGATGACGGCCGTTCCGTCCTCGAAGAAGTTGCGCACCCGGAAATGGTGCGCCAGCCAGTGCCGCGAATCCTCAGGATCGGGGCTCGCCTCGGCGTCCTTCTCCTGCGAGAAATAGCAGGTGACGAGCTTGCCCTGGAAGCCGGAGAGCAGGCGCGACAGCGCGTTCTACCACTCGAGCGGGGCAACGCCATAGGGATTGTCCGAGGTCGTCAGCACGATGGCGCCCTCGGGATCGGAACTGGCGGGCCCCAGGATGAAGTTGGTGGTGCGGATGACGTCCGGCCGGTCGAGCAGCTTGCCGGCCGGCGCCTTGCCGTCCCTTGGCCCGCGCAGCTCGATCACCATGAGCCAGCGGTGCTTGAGATCATGGCCGCTGTCGTCGTCGGTCACGAGGCTGTCGTACTCGCGCAGCGTGATGCCTTCGAAGATGCGCCGCCACACGGCGCGGAAATCGAACTCGAGGCCCGGGCAGCAGTTGCCGACCGAGGTTTCGGGGCGCGAACTCAGAGGATTGCCGCGCGCGACGTAGGACAGCTGCGCGGTGAGGTTCCTCGGCGTGACCTTCGCGGACATCGTGGCTGCTGCGGGCTTGCTTGCCTTGTCCGGCGTGAAGCGGCGCTCGGCGACGCGCCTGATGCTTTCGATCTGGCGGTGGGTGAGTGCGAGTTAGCTGTTGTCGGCCCCGCACATCAGTGCCGGCATCTTGCGCCGGCCGTGGTCGGTGAAGTCCGAGACCTGCTCCGGGCGGCGCAGCAGCTTGACGAACCACGGCGCCGCGCCACCGCGCAGCGCTGCATAGACCTGCTGGTGCAGCGTCATGATGGCGAGCGTGTCAGCGCCCTCCGGCGTCATCACGGGCCTGATGGCGCGCTCGGTATCGGCGGCCTCCTCCTCCGGCATCGAGTCGAGGGTGAGCGCGGAGCGGCCCTTGAAGTTGTTGCCGTTCATCACCGCGACATTCATGAAGCGGACCGTTTCGAAGGCGCGCCGCACGATGTCCTCGGCGCGCGCGCGTCACCTCGAGAGGCTCGTCCACGGCGACGCCCGGACCGTTGATCACCTGTTCGAGATCATCCGCGAGGCTGCGCACGAAGAGCGAATCCGGAACCACCGCGGGCGGTGCTGCGCAGATGCGGGCCGAGGCCACGAGCCGGCGGCCGCCAACCACCAGGGCGACATCGACGAAGCCGTCGCAGGCATCGTCGAAATAGCCGCGGCTGATGGCCCGGTTGTTGTAGAGCCATGAGGGTGCAGGCGGGGTGATGGCGAAGAGCGACGGCGGCACCGTCTCATGCTCGGGCTTCTCGTTGCGGAAGTGATACCAGTTGCCCTTGTCGGCGTCATAGACCCTCTGGCTCTTGTGCGTGAGTATCTGCTTTCCGCTTTCCGTATCCTCCGGCTCGAACTTGTTGGATCCGTAGATCACGCCCTTCGCGGGGGTGAAGCGGAGCCTGATTTCCGGAAACGTCTCAGTGGGCAAGATGTAGCGGACGTGGCCGAAGTCGACCGTGCCGCCCGGAACGAAATTGGCGCAGGTGCCGGCGAGTGGCACGCTGTCGTGATGGGAGAACCACTTGGTCTCGGCGTGGATGATGTCGTGCTTCTTCTGGGTGCGGCGGAAGATCTTGCGGTTGGCGACGCGCGCGCGCCAGTGCACGTCTCTCACCCCCAGGCCCATCTCGCCGAGAAGCGTCTAGGTGAGCGGCACGAGGCTGTCGTCCTCCATGACGGCGAAGACCTCGAGGAAGGGTGCGACGGGGCGGATCTTTCCGTCGTCGGTGAAGGTCATGTTGCGGGCCGTGTGGGTGCGGATGATCTTGCCCGACTTGTCGTCGACCACAAGCGTTTCGGCCGGCTTGATGTGGCGAAAACCCAGTGTGTCCTTGTTGCTGATCTCGAGCGTGTAGTTGTCGAGCTGCTCATCCGCCGAGCCGAGCCTTCCAATGGCGATGGGCGGCAGGATGCGCAGCCCCTTGATGCCGACAGCGGGACGGATCACGTCATGCCCTCTTCCTGGAGTATTGGACGCCGAGAATGCCGTCGATCCAGGCCATTGCCTGGCGGTCGAGCTCGGCAAGCGATTGGAGATAGGTGCGGCAGAGCGTGCCGCCGGCGGCGCTGATCTTGTGGTTCAGTT
>JADCDC010000361.1 GCA_020252385.1 Aestuariivirga sp. | reverse complement strand
CTCCATCGGCTGGCGCGAAGCGCTCGTCGTCGCGGTCGTCATTCCCACCACCATCCTCCTCACCCTCTTTGCCGCCCGGGTCATGGGTTACACGCTGAACCGCGTCAGCCTCTTTGCCCTCATCTTCTCGATCGGCATCCTGGTCGACGACGCCATCGTGGTGATCGAGAACATCTCGCGCCACTGGGCCATGAAGGACGGCCGCTCGCGCGTCGATGCCGCGGTCGATGCAGTGGCCGAAGTCGGCAATCCCACGATCGTGGCGACGCTCACCGTGGTGGCGGCCCTTCTTCCCATGCTGTTCGTGTCGGGCCTCATGGGCCCCTACATGAGCCCCATCCCGGCCAATGCGTCGGCGGCCATGATCTTCTCCTTCTTCGTCGCCGTGATCGTGACGCCATGGCTGATGCTGAAGTTCGGCGGCGGCCAAGGTTCTGGCGGTCATCATGGCGCGGCGGACGGCGGCATTCTGGGCCGGATCTACCTTGCCTTCGCCCGGCCGATCCTGAAGTCCAAGGCGCGTTCCTGGGTCTTCCTGATCCTCGTCGGCATCGCCACGCTGGGCTCGCTTGTCCTGTTCTACACCAAGGACGTGACGGTGAAGCTCCTGCCCTTCGACAACAAGTCGGAACTGCAGGTGGTGGCGGATCTTCCCGAAGGGTCCTCGCTCGAGGAGACGAGCAGGCTGTTGACGGAGATCGCCGCCGTGGCGCTGGCGATACCCGAGGTCAAGTCGGTTCAGACCCATGCCGGCGAGGCCGCCCCCTTCAACTTCAATGGCCTGGTGCGCCATTACTACATGCGCAACGCCCCCGAGCTTGGCGACGTGCAGATCACGCTGGCGGAGAAATCGGCGCGCGACCGCGCCAGCCATGCGATCGCGCTTGAACTGCGGGAGAAGCTCCGCGCTCTGGACCTCAAGCCCGGCACCTCGATCAAGGTGGTGGAGCCGCCGCCGGGTCCGCCCGTTCTGGCAACGTTGCTCGCCGAGATCTATGGACCCGATGCCGAAACCCGGCGCCGGACAGCGGAGAAGGTGCGAGAGGCCTTCGCGAAGGTGCCCTTCGTCGTCGATATCGACGACAGCTTCGGCCAGCAGATGCCGCGCCTCAGGATCGCCATCGACCAGGACAATCTCGAATACCAGAAGGTCGAGGAGAGCGACGTCTACGACACGCTTCAGGGCCTCTTTGCGCAGAGGACCGTGGGCTATTCGCACCGCGGCGGCGGACGCCAGCCGATTCCAATTACCCTCGGCCTCGAGAAGTCCCAAAAGCGCGTCGACGAGCGGGCGCTGTCGACTCCCGTTCCCGCCAATGCCTTGCCGGGCGACCGCGGCGTCGTCGAGCTGGGCGACGTGGTGAGCCTCCGCCAGGAGCTCTCGTCCTTCCCGATCTTCCGTCACAACGGCAGGCCCGCGGAAATGGTGACGGCGGAACTCGCGGGCGCCTATGAGGCGCCGGTCTATGGCATGATCGAGGTCGGCCGCGCGCTTGACGAGGTGGACTGGACCGGCCTCGAAAAGCCCGTGATCGCGCTCCATGGCCAGCCCGTCGACGACTCGAAGCCTGTGCTGCTGTGGGACGGCGAGTGGGAGGTCACCTGGGTCACCTTCCGCGACATGGGCGGCGCCTTCCTCGTGGCGCTGCTCGGCATCTACATCCTGGTCGTCGCGCAGTTCCGTTCCTTCAAGCTGCCGCTGGTGATCCTGACGCCCATTCCGCTGACGCTCATCGGCATCATGCTGGGCCACTGGATGTTCGGCGCGGCCTTCACGGCGACCTCCATGATCGGCTTCATCGCGCTCGCGGGCATCATCGTCAGGAACTCCATCCTGCTGGTCGATTTCGTCAAGCATGCGAACATGCCGGGGGCCGATCTGCGCGAGGTGCTGCTCAGCGCCGGCGCCATCCGCTTCAAGCCCATCCTGCTCACCGCCATTGCGGCCATGATCGGCGCGGCGGTGATCCTCACCGATCCGATCTTCCAGGGCCTCGCGATCTCGCTGCTGTTCGGGCTCGCATCCTCGACGCTGCTCACAGTCCTGGTGATCCCCGCCATCTACATGGTGCTCCGCTACCGGGCGCCGGAACAGAAGACAGAAGAAGTGCCTGCCGCATAACTGAACGTCAAATGGGAGATCGTAACATGGCGCATGTCGTCGTCCTTGGTGCCGGACTGGGAGGCACCATCATGGCCTATGAAATGAAGGACCAGCTTCGCCCCGGCGACACGCTGACGGTGGTGACCCGCGATCCGACCTATCACTTCGTACCGTCGAACCCCTGGGTGGCCGTCGGCTGGCGCAAGCCCGGAGACATCGAGATCGATCTCGCCCCGGTGTTCGCGAAGAAGGGCATCGGCTTCAAGGCGGTCGCGGCGAAGCGGCTGAAGCCCGACGAGAACAGCGTCGAACTCGAGGACGGCAGCACGCTCGCCTATGATTACCTGATCAACGCCACCGGGCCGGAACTGGCCTTCGACGAGATCGAAGGCCTGGGCCCGGAGGGTTTCACGCAATCGGTCTGTCACGTCTCTCATGCGCTCCGGGCGCATGAGGCCTTCGAGGCCTTCTGCCGCAATCCTGGGCCCATCGTCGTGGGCGCCGTGCAGGGTGCGTCCTGCTTCGGTCCCGCCTATGAGTTCCTGTTCATCCTCGAGACGGAGCTCCGCCGCCGCAAGATCAGGGACCGCGTGCCGATGACCTTCGTCACCGCGGAACCCTATATCGGGCACCTCGGACTCGACGGCGTGGGCGACACCAAGGGCCTGCTCGAAAGCGAGATGCGCTCGAAGCACATCAAGTGGATCACCAGTGCGCGCGTCAAGAAGACGGAAGCCGGCAAGATGACGGTGGAGGAGGTGGCGGACGACGGCACCGTCAAGGCCACGCGCGAACTGCCCTTCGGCTTCGCCATGATGCTGCCGGCCTTCCGCGGCGTTGCAGCGATGCGCGGCATCGAGGGCCTGTCCAACCCGCGCGGCTTCACGCTCATCGACAAGTTCCAGCGGAACCCGAAATATCCGAACGTCTTCGCGGTGGGCGTCTGCGTGGCCATTCCGCCGACCGGGGCGACACCCGTTCCCTGCGGCGTGCCGAAGACGGGCTTCATGATCGAGTCGATGGTGACGGCGACGGCCAAGAACATTGGTCTTCTGCTGCGCGGCGAGGAACCGCGCCATCAGGCGACGTGGAACGCCGTCTGCCTGGCGGACTTCGGCGACTCCGGCGTTGCCTTCGTGGCGCAACCGCAGATTCCGCCGCGCAACGTCAACTGGTCCTCATCCGGCAAGTGGGTGCACGGCGCCAAGATCGGCTTCGAGAAGTACTTCCTGCACAAGATCCGGCGGGGCACGAGCGAAACATTCTACGAGAAGCTGGCGCTCGACATTCTTGGCATCGACAAGCTGAAGCAGACCATCGAAGTCAAATAGCGCGCCTACCGGCTCCCCCGGGCCTCCCGGGGGGGCACATTCCGTTGCCGTGATGGAAAGTTCCGGTCAGCCGGCGCGCCGGCCGCCGTTGCTGGCGATCCCCATCGCCGCCATGAGGCCTCGCGCCAGCTTTTCCTGCGTGTAGGGCTTGTCGATGACAGTCGCCGCGGCCCCGCTCTGAAGCCGCACCTCGCCATAGCCAGTGGCGAACAGCACGGGCACGCCGCGTCCCATCAGCAGCTCGGCAACGGGGTCGATCCGCTCGCCGCGCACGTTGACGTCGAGGACCGCCGCATCGAGCCCTTCCCCGCGCGCCAGGTCGAGGGCCGCCTCGATGGTGCCCACGGGTCCCACCACCTCGCTTCCCATGCTGGTCAGCATGTCCTCGACCATCACGGCGATGAGGGCTTCATCCTCGACCACCAGAATCCGTTTCCCCTTGAGCCAGGCCATCGACCGTACTCCACTCACCTCAATGGCATTTCGATCACGCAGACCACACCCGCCGGATCGAAGCAGAGTTCCACGCGTCCGTCGAGATCGCGCGCAAGCGTGCGCTCGAGGAGCAGCGATCCGAAGCCCTTATGCCGGGGCGGAATCACCATCGGCCCGCCTGACTCCCGCCACTCGAGCCGCAGCATTTCACCCCCGTCCAGGTAATTCCAGGACAGCGTCACCACGCCGGTATCGCAGGACAGGGCTCCGTGCTTCAGCGTGTTGGTGACCAGTTCATGCAGCGCCAGCGCGATCGACAGGGCGGCGTGCGGGTTGAGCCGGACCATGGGGCCATCGGCCGAAACGCGCTGCCGGCTGGTGTCGCCGATCTGCAGCGCATCGCTCACCAGCTGGCTCAGCGATGTGCTCTCCCAATGCGAGCGGGTGAGCAGATCATGCGCGGTGGCGAGCGCCTGCAGCCGTCCCTCGAATGCCCTTCTCGCCGAGCTATCGGCATGGGTGAAGGTCTGGTGGGCGAGGCCCTGCACCACGGCGAGCGTGTTCTTCACGCGGTGATTGAGTTCCGCCAGCAGCAGTTCCCGCTGCGCCTCCGCCCGCTTGCGCTCGGCGATGTCGGCGACCGTGGCGATGATGCGCAAGCCATCCGAGGTGAGGATGGGGTTGACGCCGATCTCGAGCGGAATATCGCGCCCGTCCTTGCGGCGGCCCACAACCTCGCGCTTCGCCACGGGCGGCGGACGATCCGCCAGCGTTTCGCGCAGGCCCGGATGGTGCTGGCGCATGGCCGGCGGCACCAGCACCTCGATCTCGCGGTTGAGGAGTTCGCCGTCATCATAGCCGAAGAGCTTCTCGCACAGCGCATTGATCATCAGGATGCGGCCCGCACCGTCGGTCATCACCATGCCGGCGGGCGATGCCTCGACGACGAGCCGGAAGCGCTCCTCGCTGTCGCGCAGCGCCTTCTCGGCGCGCTCGCGCTCGGTGATGTCGGTGTTGACGCCCGTCAGGCCCATGAAGCTGCCATCCGCCGCGAAGCGCGGATTGGCCAGGGTTTCGAGGACGCGGTACTCGCCGGAGGCGTTGCGGTAGCGGCCCGTCACCAGCACGCTCTCCTGCTGTTCGAGAGCGGCGCCCATGTGCTGCATGACGTTCTGGACGTCGTCGGGATGCAGCAACTGGCGCCAGTCGAATCCGCCGATCTGCTCTTCCTCAACCTGCCAGAAACGGCGCAGCATCTGGTTGAGGTGCAGGCAGCGGCCCTCCGCGTCGCACATCCAGATCATGACGGGCGCATGTTCCGCCATCAGGCGGAAGCGCTGCTCGGACTCGACGAGGTCGCGCAGTGCCGCAAGGCGCGCCTGCTCCGCCTGGGCCCGTTCCAGGCTGAAGCCGATCTGCCGCGCCACGGTGATGGCAAGCGCCCTTTGCGCCTCGCCGAAGGCACTCGGTTCGCTGTGATAGGCCATGAACTTGCCGATCACCTTGCCCTGCGCCGTGAGCGGCAGGAAGGCGAGGCTCCGGATGCCTTCGGCCCTGATCGTCCGCTTGACCTCCTCGCTCTCCTCCGTCTGATCGATGTCGGCCACGAAGATGGGTTCGGGGTCGACGGTGTCCGGCCGCCACGGCGTGTGGCCCTCGAGCGTCTTCCGGTAGTGGGCGGAGAGGCCGCGCCAGGCGGCAAAGCGCATCACGCCCGCGGCGTCGAAGAGCAGGATCGAGCATCGATCGCAGCACAGCCCCTCGCCGATTGCATCGAGCGCCGCCTGCAGCATGGCCGGCTGGCCGCTCGCCCGGTAGAGGCGGTCGGTCAGGCGATAAAGGGTTTCGAGATGTTCGGCGCGGCCGGCTCCGAAGCCTGTCCCGCCATCCCGTGCTGGGTTCGCGTTCGCGCTCTGGGTTGTCCGTGCCGCCAGCATCCCCGTTCGTCTGCTCCCCGCCTCAAGGGACGATGCCGCCGCCATTCTCCGGCGCGCTATCGGTCCATGCCGCGTAACGTCCTTCTGGCAGGTTGGTTCCATGTCGCGGCGGAACTCTTTGGGACCCATGCCGTTTCCAGCCGCATGCATCTCGTTCGCCTCTATCTCCCCGTGCGTGACAACGCCGGGCAGGCCTTTCCCGTTGCAATGTTCCGGACCATCGAGGCTGAGCTCTCCCACCGCTTCGGCGGCGTCACCGCGCATCTCGCCGCGCCGGCAAGCGGGCTATGGCGGGAGAGCGGAAAGCTCCACGCCGACGAGGTGGTGATCTTCGAGGTGCTGACGGACGAGGCCGACCGCGGCTGGTGGACGGCCTACCGCGAGCGTCTCGCGCGCGATTTCCGGCAGAAGCAGATCCTGCTCATGCTGCAGGCTGTCGAGGTGGTCTAGGCTTAAGCCGGGCTCAGAACTTGATGCCGGTGCCGACCGAGGCGGTGCCGCCCACGCCGCTCTGCGATCCGCCGCCGCCCTTGACCGTCGTGGATGTCGAGGCGCATCCGCCCAGCACGGAGATCATCAAGGCGGCTACAAGCAGTTTCCCCATCTTCGCTCCTCCTTCCGCTCCTGGCCTGCCTCAGCCCGTTGTCAGGGCCGTGGCATAGCGCTTGCGCAGCTCTGCCTTCTGCACCTTGCCCATGGCGTTGCGCGGAAGCTCGTCCACCAGGAAGATGCGCCGGGGCACCTTGAACCGTGCCAGTGATTTCGACAAGGCCGCAATGATCTCCGCTTCCGGGGGCAGTGGCCCACGTGCCGTCACCACGGCGACGGCACTTTCGCCGAAGTCGGGATGCGGAACGCCGATCACCGCGCTCTCGACGATGCCGGG
>JADCDC010000360.1 GCA_020252385.1 Aestuariivirga sp. | reverse complement strand
TAGAGCTCCATCATCGCCTGCTGCTGCTTCATCCGGTCGTCCGGATACTCGGTCTTGAGCCTCTCCATCTCGGGCTGGAGCTTCTTCATCTTGCTCATCGAGGCATAGGACTTGTTGGCCAGCGGGAAGACCGCGAGCTTGACGAGCACGGTGGCGATGAGGATGGCGACGCCGAAGTTGCCGACGATGCCCTTGATCCAGTCGAGCAGGTAGAAGAACGGCTTGGTCAGGAAATAGAACCAGCCCCAGTCGATCATGTAGTTGAGGCCTTGGATCCCGTGCCGGGCCTCGATGGCGTTGATGGTGCTGACCACCTTGGCGCCGGCGAAGAGCTGGCTGCGGCTCGTGGCCGAGCCGCCCGGCTCCACCACCAGCGCCTCCTTGGCGAGATAGTCGGTCTGGTAGACGTCGCGCGTGCCGGACTTGGTGTGGATGAAGCTCGCCGTGACGGGCTTCGCCTGATCCGGGATGGCGGCCGCCGCCCAGTACTTGTCGGTGAAGCCGAGCCAGCCGCCGGTGGTGTCGAAGCGCTGCGGCTCCGTCTGCTCGGCGACGTCGGAATAGTGGATTTCCTGCAGGCTGCCGTCGAGCCAGCCCAGCATGCCCTCGAAGAACACCCAGTAGCCGGAGACGAGCGGCGTGTCCTGGCGCTGGATGCGGGCATAGGGGATGACGGCCACCGGGGCACCCGACTTGTTCTCCACCGTCTGGGTGATGGTGAACAGGTAGTGGTCCGAGATCTCGATCTTGCGCGAGAACACCAGGCCCTCGCCATTGTCCCAGGTCAGGGTGACGGGGCTGTCCTCCTTCAAGACCGCGCCCATGGGCGCAGTCCACTGGCTCTTCGAATCCGGAAGCTTCGCCAGCGTGCCGGTGGCGGGGACGAAGCCCTGTTCGGCGAACAGCGCACCCGGCGTGCCGCTGGGCGAGAGGAAGGTGATGGTGGGGCTCTTGGGGTCGATGGTCTCGCGGTAGCGCAGCAGGTGGAGGTCGTCGATCTGCGCGCCAACGAGGTTGATCGAGCCCGAGACGAAGTCGGTCTCGATCGAGACGCGCGGCGTTGCGGCCAGCGCCTGGTCGCGGCTGACGGGTGCGGCCGCCTCGGTGCCGGGAACGGCGCCGCCAGAGGCCGCCTGCCCCCCAGCACCGGCCTGGCCGGCTTGGCCGGTCTGGCCGGTCTGCGCCTGGCCCGTCTGGGCCTGCCCGGCAACCAGCTTCTCCTGCAGGGGAGCGGCATAGAAATACTGCCAGCCGAAGATGATCAGCATCGAAAGGACGATGGCAAGAATGAAATTCTTGTTGTCGTAATTCATGATGTACCCTTGTCCGCCGGCAGATGAGTGCTGCGGTGCAGTCTTTTCAAGGCGGAATTGAGATCGTGCGCGAGATCGGGGAAGGCGCGCTCCGCGGTCGGAGCGCGGCCGATCAGCACATAATCATGGCCAGGCCGGGCGAGGGCTTCAAGCCGCAGCCGCGCGATCTCGCGCAGGCGGCGCTTCACCCGGTTCCTCAACACGGCATTGCCCAGCTTCTTCGTGGCGGTGAAGCCGACGCGTGGCGGCGCGGCATCGCCGCGGGCGCGCATCTGGACCACCATGCCGGGCATGGCAGCATAATTCGCCCGTGCGGCGGCAACGAAATCCTGCCGTCGCTTCAGGCGTTCCATGTCACGGGGATCCGGCGCTCAGGCCGAAAGGCGCTTGCGGCCCTTGGCGCGGCGGCGGGCGAGAACATTGCGGCCGCCAACGGTCGCCATGCGCGCGCGGAAGCCATGGCGACGCTTGCGGACGAGCTTCGAGGGCTGGTAGGTGCGCTTCACGTTCGTAACTCCGTTCTGGGCCTTAAGGCCAATGTTTTCAAATACATGGCCTGAAACACTCCAGGCATGCCCTGAGACAGTCGTTCCGCTTCAGGAATTCGGACCGGGCTTATGCGGGAAAAGCGGAGAGAAGTCAACGCGGGGCGACCCAACACCGCGCATGAACTCTGCTCACGACCAGGTGACACCCTCTATCGCAAAGCTTCGGGATGGTCCAAGTCTAGCGGCGAAACGATCCGCCGCCATGAAACCCGCCACCGATCACCCCACCGACGCCCCGGGCCATGGCCCAGCGGGGCTCCGCCGCTGGCTGCCTGCGGTGGTGCTCGTCCTGCTCATCGCGGGGGGATATGCCGCGGGCCTCCACCACCACCTGTCGCTCACGGCGCTCGCCGAGAACCGCGATACGCTGCGCCAGTGGGTGGACGGCAACCTCGTCCTCTCCGTGGCGGCGTTCATGCTCCTCTATTTCGCCGTCGTGGCGCTTTCCATTCCGGGCGCGGGGATCATGAGCATTGCCGGCGGGTTCCTGTTCGGCTGGGCCATCAGCGCGCCCGCCACCGTGGTGGCGGCAGTGGCAGGCGCCGCGGCGGTCTTCCAGATCGTCAAGACCTCCTTCGGGGCTGCCCTTGCCGAGCGCGCGGGGCTCCTGGTCCAGCGGCTGGCGCAGGGCTTTGCCGAGAATGCCTTCAGCCTGCTGCTGTTCCTGCGGCTGACGCCGGTCTTTCCCTTCTGGGCGGTCAATGCGGTGGCCGGGCTCTGCCGCATTCCCATGCGCACCTTCATCATTGCCACGGCACTGGGCATCATCCCGGCCTCGGTGGCCTTCGCGCTGGTGGGTGCGGGACTCGACAAGGTGATCGACCAGCAACTCGCCGCCCACCGCGCCTGCCTCGCCCAGCAAGGTCCGGACCCTTGTGAATTCGCGATCGATGCCACATCCCTGCTCACCGCCGAACTCTGGCTTGGCCTGACGGCGCTTGGCGTCGTGTCGCTGATCCCGCTCGCCTACCGCTACTGGAAGGGACGCCCCGCGTGACGCCGCGGCATTTCGACCTCGCCATCATCGGGGCGGGCTCCGGCGGCCTGTCGGTTGCCGCCGCGGCCGCACAGTTCGGCCAAAAGGTCGTCCTGTTCGAGAAGGGCGAGATGGGCGGCGACTGCCTCAACTATGGCTGCGTGCCCTCCAAGGCGCTGCTGGCGGCGGCGAAGCAGGCGCAGGCGATGCGTTCGGGTGCGAGCCTCGGCATTGCACCGGTCGAGCCCACGGTCGATTTTGCCGCGGTGCGGGCCCATGTGCAGCGGGCGATCGCGGCGATCGCGCCCCATGACAGCCAGGGGCGCTTCGAGAAGCTGGGTGTCACCGTCATCAGGGCGGCCGCCCGATTCCGCGACGCGCAAAGCCTCGAGGCGGCGGGCGAGGTCTTCACCGCGCGCCGCTTCGTCCTTGCCACCGGATCGCGGCCCGCCATCCCGCCGGTGCCGGGCCTGTCGGAGCTTCCCTATCTCACCAACGAAACGCTGTTTGCCAACGAAACGCTGCCCCGCCACCTGCTGGTGCTGGGGGCAGGCCCGATCGGGCTGGAGATGGCGCAGGCGCACCGCCGGCTGGGCGCTGCCGTGACGGTCGTCGAGGCGCGGCTGCCGCTGGCGCAGGACGATCCAGAACTCTCCGCCGTCGTGCTGGAGCGGCTGGCGGCGGAAGGGGTCGAGATCCTCTCAGGCCGCGCGGTCCTGGGGGCGGGCCGCGGTCCCGATGGCGTCTGGCTGGACCTCGAGGGGGGTGGCAGGCTGACAGGTTCCCACCTCCTGGTGGCGGCCGGACGCCGCCCGAATGTCGAGGACCTGGGGCTCGATGCGGCCGGCATTGCCGTGACACCCCGGGGCATCACGGTCGACGCCGGCCTCAGGACCACCAACCGACGGGTCTATGCGGTGGGCGACGTGGCGGGCGGGCGCTTCACCCATGAAGCGGGCTATCAGGCCGGGATCGTCATCCGCAACGCGCTGTTCGGCCTGCCCGCAAGGGCGCGCGCCCGCATGCCGCATGTCACCTACACGGACCCGGAACTGGCCCAGGCCGGCCTCACCGAGGCGGAGGCGCGGGCGATCCATGGCGGCAAGGTGAAGCTGGCGCGGTGGCCGTTTGTCGGCAATGACCGTGCCCAGGCCGAGGGCCGCACCGATGGCCTGGTCAAGATCGTCACCGGCCCCCGTGGCCGGATATTGGGTGCGGGAATCGCCGGTCCGGGTGCCGGCGAACTCATTCAGCCCTGGATTCTGGCGCTCGACCGGGGCCTCAAGATCGGCGCTATGGCGACCCCCGTCCTGCCCTATCCCACCCGGGGAGAGGCCGGGAGGCGGGCCGCCGTCAACTATTTTCAGGATCTTGCATCCAACCGGCTGGTCCGTGCCGTAATATGGCTGGTCAGCACGGTGAGGAGATGACGGCAGCGAAGGACACGGCAAGACGCGAGGGTCCGGGCCCCCTGAGGGGGCTTTCCGGCAAGGTGCTCGCCATGACCGTGGTGTTCGTCATGCTGGGCGAGGTCCTGATCTTCCTGCCGTCCATCGCCAATTTCCGCATCCAGTGGCTGAAGGGGCGGATCGCCCAGGCGGAGATCGCGGCACTGGCCGCCGAGGCGGCCCCGGACCGGCTGCTCTCCAGCGACCTCAGGACCGAGATCCTGAAGGGTGCGGGCGTGCTGGTCGTCTCCCTGACCCGGGGCGAGATGCGCCAGCTGATGCTGCGCAGCGACACCGACCACATGATCGACGCCTCCTACGACCTGCGCGAGGTGCAGTGGATTCCCGCCGTCATCGATGCCTTCGCGGTGATGATCCGCTCCGAGGAGCGGGTGATCGGCGTCATCGACCGGCCGCCCAACATGTCGGGCGACGTGATCGAGATCGCGCTCTACGAGGCGCCGCTGCGCAAGGCGATGATCGGCTATGGCATCAACATCCTGATCCTGTCGGTGATCCTCTCGGTCATCGTCGCGGGGCTGGTGTTCGCGGCGCTGAACCTCGTGCTGGTGCGGCCCATCAAGCGGCTGACCCGCAACATGGTGTCGTTCCGCGAGAACCCGGAGGACCGTTCGCGCATCATCGCGCCATCCGGCCGGAACGACGAGATCGGCCTCGCCGAGCACGAGCTCCATGACATGCAGGCCGAACTCTCCGTGATGCTGCAGCAGAAGAGCCGGCTGGCCGCCCTCGGCCTCGCCGTGTCCAAGGTCAGCCATGACCTGCGCAACATGCTGTCCTCGGCGCAGCTCATGTCCGACCGGCTCTCGATGGCGGAGGACCCGACGGTCAAGCGCTTCGCGCCCAAGCTGATCGTCAGCCTCGACCGGGCGATCTCGTTCCTGACCCAGACGCTCAAGTTCGGCCGCGCCGAGGAACCGCCCCCGATGCGCGAGAAACTGCCGCTGAAGGAACTGGCGGACGAGGTGATCGAGGCCGCGGTGCTGCAGGCGTCGAGCCGCGTGGTGCTCTACAACCAGGTTCCGGCCGGAGCGCTGATCGATGCCGACCGCGACCAGCTGAACCGGGTGCTCACCAACCTGCTGCGCAACGCCATCCAGGCCGTCGAAGCCCAGCAGGGGGAGGCAGGCGGAATGCCGGACGGCCACGTGACGCTCAGGTCGTGGCGGGACGGCAGCGTCGTCACCATCGAGGTGGCCGACAATGGCCCGGGCATTCCGGAACGCATTCGGCCACGGCTGTTCGAGGCCTTCCAGAGTGCCGCGAAGCCGGGCGGCGTCGGCCTTGGCCTCGCCATTGCCGCCGAGCTGATCCGCGCCCATGGCGGCGAGATCAGGCTTCACGGAACGGGCTCCGGGGGCACCGTTTTCCACGTCACGGTTCCCGACCAGGTGGTTGCCCTGCACCCGGGCCGGCGCGGGGAGCGGCTGAGGTCCGGCAGCGGCTGAAGGGGACCCTGCAAGGGCGCTTGACGGGGGTGCCACATTCAATGTCTAAAGCGGACGCGAACCAACCCAATGGGAGCAGCGCCGAGAAAGGGCCCTGCCCCGCACACAGGAGCCGAAGCCCACTTGAGCATTCCACCCAGGAGGCCGTTGAACCGCGGAGCCGCCCCCCCGCAAAAGGAAGAAGGACACAGGATCAACCACCGCATCGACGCCCGCGAAGTGCGCCTGATCGGCGCCGGCGGCGAAAATGTCGGAGTCGTACCGATCCGCCAGGCCATGATGATGGCCGAAGAGGCCAATCTCGACCTGGTCGAGATCTCGCCCGATGCCAAGCCCCCCGTCTGCAAGATCCTCGACTACGGGAAATTCAAGTTCCAGGAACAGAAGAAGGCCGCCGAGGCCCGCAAGAAGCAGAAGGTCATCGAGATCAAGGAGATCAAGATGCGCCCGATGATCGACGACCACGACTATGACGTGAAGATGCGCGCCATCAAGCGCTTCTTCGAGGAAGGCGACAAGGTCAAGATCACGCTGCGCTTCAGGGGCCGCGAGATGGCGCACCAGGAACTGGGCCAGCAGCTGCTCGACCGGGTGAAGAAGGACACGGTGGAAATCGCCAAGGTCGAGTCGGAACCCCGCTTCGAAGGCCGCCAGATCGTCATGGTCCTGGCGCCGCGCTGACCCTTCACGCCCCCCTTATTCCTCTCCCCCGCCGGGGGAGAGGGCAGGGTGAGGGGGTGCCAGCCACGAGACAGGCTTCCGAGGGTGTAGCCCGCTGAACCACCCCCTCACCCCTCCCTCTCCCCCACTTGCGTGGGGGCGAGGAATGTCTCCCCAATCCCCGTTGGACTTGCCTTTTCGGCCCGTTTTTGCTTTACCACCCCTCGTTCAAGCCGCCTGGCCTGTAAAGGGCATGCCATGGCGGCTTTATATCGCTTTGAAAGGATTAAGCAAAATGCCCAAGATGAAGACCAAGTCCTCGGCCAAGAAGCGGTTCAAGGTGACCGCTTCCGGCAAGATCAAGGCGGGTCAGGCCGGCAAGCGCCATGGCATGATCAAGCGCACCAACAAGCAGATCCGCAACCAGCGCGGCACGATGGTGCTGGCGGCGGGCGATGAGCGCCTCGTCAAGATCCACATGCCCTACATCGCCAAGTAAGCCCGAGGAGACAGACCAATGCCACGTTCAAAGGGCGGTACCGTCGCCCGCAAGTCCCACAAGAAGGTGATCAAGCAGGCGAAGGGCTATTTCTCGCGCCGCAAGAACATCTTCCGCGTCGCTGTGCAGGCCGTCGAGAAGGCCGAGCAATATGCCTATCGCGACCGCCGCACCAAGAAGCGCAATTTCCGCGCCCTGTGGATCCAGCGCATCAACGCCGCGACGCGCGAACTCGGCCTGACCTATGGCCGATTTATCTACGGCCTGGACAAGGCCGGGATCGAGGTCGACCGCAAGGTCCTCGCCGATCTCGCCGTGCATGATCAGGCCGCCTTCGCCGCTCTCGTCGAGAAGGCCAAGGCCGCGCAGGCTTAATCGCCTCACGCAAGATCGTCACGTCGAATTCCGATTGCCTTGACCGGGCTACAGCGTGTCTTCCAGGGCACCTGTGCCCGGTCATTTCGTTTTCCAGGGGAACATCCGATGAGTCTCGCAACCCTCGAACAGTCGATCCTTGCTGAGATCGAAGCGGCCAGCGACGAAGCCGCTCTCGAAGCCGTGCGCGTTTCCGCGCTGGGCAAGAAGGGCTCGATCTCCGAGCGCATGAAGGGCCTTGGCAGCATGAGCCCGGAGGAGCGCAAGGACGCGGGCGCCGCCCTGAACCTGCTCAAGGACAAGGTGGCCGAGGCGCTGTCGGCCCGCAAGGAGAGGCTGCAGGAGATCGCGCTGGAGGCGCGGCTTGCTTCCGAGAAGATCGACGTGACGCTGCCCGTGCGCCCGCAGGTCTCCGGAACGGTGCATCCCGTCAGCCAGGTGTGGGAAGAGGTGGTGCAGATCTTCGGCGACCTCGGATTCTCCGTGGCGGAGGGCCCGCACATCGAGGACGACTTCCACAACTTCGATGCGCTGAACATTCCGCCAGAGCACCCTGCACGGCAGGAGCATGACACCTTCTTCTTCAACGAGAAGGAGGACGGCTCCCGCATGCTGCTGAGGACGCACACGAGCCCGGTGCAGATCCGCACCATGCTCTCCTCCAAGCCGCCGATCCGCATCATCGCGCCCGGCCGCACCTTCCGCTGCGACTCGGACATGACGCACACGCCGATGTTCAACCAGGTCGAGGGCATGGTCATCGACGAGACGACGACGCTTGCGAACCTCAAGTGGATCCTGACCGAGTTCTGCAAGGCCTTCTTCGAGGTGGACGACGTGAAGATGCGCTTCCGCGCCTCGCACTTCCCCTTCACTGAGCCCTCGATGGAGGTCGACATCCAGTATTCGCGCGAGGGCGGCCAGCTGAAGATCGGCACCGGCGACAAGTGGCTCGAGATCTTAGGGTCAGGCATGGTGCATCCCAACGTCATCCGTGCGGGCGGCATGGATCCGGAAAAGGTGCAGGGCTGGGCCTTCGGCATGGGCATCGACCGCATCGCCATGCTGAAATACGGCATCCCCGATCTCCGCGCCTTCTTCGAGGCCGATCTGCGCTGGCTGAGACATTATGGATTCAAGGCGCTGCAAGTGCCGACACTTGCCGGGGGGCTGTCGTGATTACTGCTTTGTCTCCTCTCCCGCCGCGCGGGAGAGGACTTAAGGAAGAACTGCAATGAAATTCACGCTCTCCTGGCTCAAGGATCATCTCGACACCACGGCATCGCTCGACGAGATCTGCGAAGGCCTCGTCGGTGTCGTCCTCGAAGTGGAAGAGGTCTCCGACATGACCGCTGCGCTCGCCCCCTTCACGGTGGGCTATGTGCAGCTGGCCGAGAAGCATCCCAATGCCGACAAGCTCAGGCGCTGCAAGGTCGAGACCGATACCGGGATCATCAATGTCGTCTGCGGCGCGCCCAATGCGCGGACCGGCATGAAGGGCATCATCGCACTGCCCGGCGCTTACATCCCGGGCACCAAGATCACGCTGGAAGAGGGCGTGATCCGCGGCGAGCCGTCTGAAGGCATGCTGTGCTCGGAACGCGAGT
>JADCDC010000036.1 GCA_020252385.1 Aestuariivirga sp. | reverse complement strand
GCAGGCGGTCGCGCGCGGCGGCGTCCTGCGCCACGATGACGGTGATGGCGAAGCTCGGGTTGGGCAGGGCAGGGTTCAGCGCGAAGAAGAAGCGCGGCGCGCCCGCACCCACATAGGTGGAGGAGAAGCGCACGTCTGGATCGTCCCTGACCAGTGCTTCCGCGGCGAGTGCGGCTTTGGCCGTCGCCTCGATCGAGGACCCCTCGGGCATGCGCGTCTCGATGAAGAGTTCGGCGCGCGCCGAGTTGGGGAAGAACTGCTGCTGGACGAGGCCCATGCCGGCAACCGCCGCCAGCAGTGCGGCGACCGTCAGGCCGATGACCAGCCAGCGCGCCCTGAGCGACCAGTCCACGCCGGCGCGGAGCACGCGGTAGACGCGGCCGTCATAGGCACCCGCGTGGTGCGCCTTCGCCTTGGGGGCTGGCAGCAGCTTGTAGCCGAGATAGGGCGTCACGATCACCGCCACGAACCACGACACGACGAGCGCGATGCCCACCACCCAGAAGATGTTTCCGGCATACTCGCCGCTCGTCGACTTGGCGAAGCCCACGGGCAGGAAGCCGGCCGCCGTGACGAGTGTCCCGGTCAGCATCGGGAAGGCCGTGCTGTCCCATGCCGCCGACGCCGCCGACAACCGGTCCAGGCCCTCATCCATTTTCACCATCATCATCTCGACCGCGATGATGGCGTCGTCGACGAGGAGGCCAAGCGCGATGATGAGCGCGCCCAGCGTGATGCGGTCGAAGTTGAGGCCCATGATCTGCATGATCACGAACACCACCGCCAGCACGATTGGCACCGACAGGGCGACCACGATCCCGGTCCTGAGCCCGAGCGTCAGGAAGGACACTGCCAGCACGATGATGAGGGCTTCGAAGAAGCTGGTGATGAATTCCTGGAAGGCGTGGTCGACGATGTCCGCCTGGTTCGACGTCTGCGTCACCTCGACCCCAAGCGGCAGTTCGGCCTCGAACAGTGCCACCTCCGCGGCGAGCCTGTCGCCCAGCGCGATGACGTTGGCGCCATTGGCCATGGCGACACCCACGCCCACCGTCTCGCGGCCGTTCAGGAATGCGAGGAAGGCTGGCGGATCCTGGTATCCACGCCGGATGGTGGCGATGTCGCCGAGCCGGAACACCGTGCCATTCGCCGCGATGGGCAATTCACGGAGCGATTGCAGGCTGACGAGGTCGCCGCTCACATGCACCTGCACCCGGTCGGCTGCGGTGGCGAAGGAGCCTGCCGCCGTCATGGCGTTCTGCTGGGCGATGGCCTGGAAGATGGCGCGCGCCGGCACGCCCAGCGTGGCGAGGCGGCGATGGCTGATCTCGACGAAGATCTGTTCATCGACCTCGCCGATCACCGCCACCTTCGCGGCATCCTCGACGGCGAGGAGCCGGGTGCGCAGGCGTTCGGCATAGCGCTTCAGCTCGGCCCGTCCGAGCCCGTCTCCGGTCAGGAGGTAGATTGACGAGAACACGTCGCCGTATTCGTCGTCGAAGAAGGGACCGATCAGCCCCTGCGGCAGCGAGGGCCGCAGGTCGCCCACCTTCTTGCGGATCTGGTACCAGATATCGGCAGCCTCCTCACGGACCGAATCCTTGAGCTGTACCTGGATCGCCGCCGCACCGGGGCGCGAGAAGGTGCGCACATAGTCGACCTCCGCGATCTCCTGGATGCGCTTCTCGATCGGCTCCGCCACCAGGTCCTGGATCTCCTGCGCGGTGGCGCCGGGCCATACCGCCTGCACCACCATGGTCTTGATGGTGAAGGTCGGGTCCTCGGCGCGCCCCAGGTTCAGATAGGCAAGAGCACCCGCCAGCACGGCGACGATGATCGTGAACAGCGTGACGGGGCGGTTCTTCACGGCCCAGCGGGAGAGGTTGAAGCGCGTCATCCGGGGCTCCCTAGTACTGGGCGGCGGTGGCTGTTTCGACCACCCGCACGGCGCGTGCGGGGTCGATCTTGTGGGCGCCGAGGCTGACGACGAGATCGCCATCGGAGAGGCCGCCGCGGATGAGGGCGACCGTGCCCTCGAGTGCCGCGATCTCCACCGGAACGCGCGTCACGCGGGCGCCGCCGGGTTCAAGCTTCCACACCGCAGCGCCCGAGCCGTCGTTCAGCACCGCCGCCAGCGGCAGCGCGGCCACGGGTTGCTCCACGGCAGCGGCGAAGGTTACCGTCACGGTGCGGCCGAGGGTCAGCCGCGGGTCGGCGTCCTGAACCGCCATGCGCACGCGGTAGGTGCGGGTTGCCGGCTCGACGTCGGGCGACACGTCCCGGAGTTCGAGTCCATAGCGAACGCTGTTCTCATCCCACAGGCGAGCCGTGGCGCGTGCCTCCTCGAGAATGTCGCGCTTATGCTCCGGCAGTGCGAAGACGACGTCGAGCTGATCCGTGCGGGCGACGGACACGATGGCCTGTCCGGCCGCCACGACCTGGCCGCCCTCCGCCAGTTCGCGGGTGACGATGCCGTCGCTGCTCGCCCTCAGCACCATGTAGTCGAGCCGGTTGGCCGCGAGGTCGCGCGCCCGCAGTGCCCGGGCGGCGCGGCCGCGGGCTTCGGCGGCAACGGTCGCGGCGCGCTCATGCGCGGCGGGCGAGACGTGACCGGCGGCGAGGAGGCGCTGGCTGCGCGCGGCTTCGGCTTCCGCCCGGGCCAGTTCGGCTCGAGCGGCGGCGAGGTCGGCTTCAGCCGATTCGAGGTCGAGATGCGCATCGGCGGGGTCGAGGCGGGCAACCTCCTGGCCTGCCGTCACCCTGTCGCCCACCGAAACCAGGCGCTCGAGCAGCTTGCCCGACGCACGGAAGGACAGATCCGCCTCATGGTGCGGCCGCACCACGCCGGTGAAGGTCGCCTCCGCCGCCGGCCGGCTCCAGGTGATCCTGCTCACCCGCACGGGCTGCGCGGTTTCAGCGGGGGTGATGGGGTCTTCCGCGTGTTCCCCCGCGAGGCTCAGGGAGATCAGATCGCGCTGCAGGTAGGCGGCACCGCCGGCCAGCATGATCGTGCCGCAGGCCGCTGCGATGAGCCAGGTCCGCACCCGTGATCGTGTTCCAGCCATGTCGCGCTCCATTCCCTTGCATGTTAGATGCACTAACATTATGTTAGGGTCGCTAACATTGCAAGGGTTTTCCTTCGCAGTGGTGCGGACAGCAAAGACTGGTTAAGGGGAAGTCGTGGCAAACCCTCGGGACGACGGACCGGATCGCGTGAAGAAGCCCTATCATCACGGGGAACTGAGGCAGGCGCTCGTCGACGCGGCGCGCGCCCTGGTCCATGACCGGGGGGAGAGCGGCTTCAGCCTGTCCGATGCCTGCCGCAGGGCAGGGGTGTCGACGGCCGCACCCTACCGGCACTTCGCCGACAAGCATGAGATCCTGGCGGAGGTTGCCGCCCAGGGCTTCATCGACATGACGAATCGCAGCCGCGCGGAAACCACGCGCCACCCCGTGGGGTCGCCAGAGCGGATCGTGGCCCTGGGGCGCGTCTATTTCAACTTCGCGATCAGTGAGCCTGCGCTGTTCCGCATGATGTTCGGGCAAAAGCCCGGCATTGCGGAGAACAACAGGCTATGGGCCACCGGCGAAGAGTGCTTCGCCTATGTGGTGCAGGAGGTGGTGAGCTTCTGCGACGCCAACCGCATCGCGGGCGATGCTCAGCTCATTGCGCTCCAGTTGTGGACCATGGTGCACGGCGCTGCCAGCCTCACGATCGATGGCGACTATGCCAAGGTGGCCCCCGGCCTTGACGTCGAAGGCCTCATCGCTGACGCGGCCAACCGCCTGCTGTTTTCGCTCCCGAGAACGCCTTCGGCGTGATGTAGCGGTGAAACCCCGTCTTCACCGGGGCTCCATCACGTGCCTATCGATCGATCCGGCCTTGGCCGCCGCGAGGAGCTCGCGGGTGTAAGGATCGCGCGGCGTGGAGCAGAGTTCGGCTGCCGCCCTCGTCTCCACCAGTCTCCCCCGATGCAGGACGGCGATCCGGTGGGCGAGGGTGGCAGCGACGGCGATGTTGTGGGTGACGAAAAGAACGGCCACGCCCTGTGACCGGCTGAGCCCGCGGATCAGATCGAGGATCGCAGCCTGAACCGATACATCCAGCGCCGACGTGACCTCCTCGCAGCGCAGGATCGATGGCTGCGCCGCAAGCGCGCGGGCGATCGCCACCCG
>JADCDC010000359.1 GCA_020252385.1 Aestuariivirga sp. | reverse complement strand
GATGATGGCGGAGGAGGCGCCCATTCCCATCTCGTTGCGGGTGAAGGTGAAGTTCTGCATGAACAGGGCGGGCGTCCAGGTGGAGGTGCCCGGCCCGCCGCTCGTCATCGCCACCACGAGGTCGTAGGACTTGATGGCGAGATGCGCCAGCACCACGAAGGCCGAGAGGAAGACCGGGCGCATCATCGGGATGATGATGCGGCGGTAGAGCGTCCAGTTCGAGGCGCCGTCGATCTGGGCGGCCTTGATGATCTCATTGTCGACGCCGCGCAGCCCTGCGAGGAACATGGCCATGACGAAACCCGTGGACTGCCAGACCGCGGCGATGACGATCGTGTAGATCGCCATCTTGCCTTCCTTGATCCAGCGGAAGGAGAAGGACTCGAAGCCCCAGGAGCGCACGACGTGTTCAAGGCCGATACCCGGATCGAGGAACCATTTCCAGGCCACACCGGTCACGATGAAGGAGAGCGCCATGGGATAGAGGTAGATCGGCCGCAGCACGCCCTCACCCCTGATCTTCTGGTCGAGCAGGATGGCGAGGCCGAGGCCCATGATGCTGCTGACGGCGATGTAGAGCGTTGCGAAGATCGCGAGGTTCTTGAGCGAGGTGGTCCAGTTCGGGTGGTTGAACAGGCGAATGTAGTTGTTGAAGCCGACCCAGCTCGACAGGTCGGGCAGGATCTTGGAGCCGGTGAAGGAGAGAACGCCCGTGAAGATGATGAAGCCGTAGACGAACAGCAGGATCAACGCGAAGCTCGGCGCCAGGACGAGGCGCGGAAGCCAGGCCTGGAGCGCAGCACGGGGCGCGGCGGCGGTCACCATGGGTCCCTCTTGCCTGTCATCGATGGAAGAGGGGCCCCGGCATGGCCGGGACCCCCAGATCAGTGTCAGCCCTTGGCGGCGGCGACCGCGTCCGCCAGTTCCTTGGCGGCGGCAGCGGGGTCCATCTCGCCGTTGAAGTGGCGCGTCACCACGTCATAGACGGCGTTCTTGACGGCGGCGGGTGCGGCGTGGCCATGCGCCATGGAGCCCATGAGCGTGCCCTTGCCATTGGCCTCGGCCAAGTCCGCCATGCCCTTCTTGCCGCAATCGTCGAAGGCCTCGTTCGACACGTCGGTACGCGCCGGTACGGAGCCCTTCACCACGTTGAAGGCCGACTGGAAGGTCGGATTCTCGATGGCGGAGGCCATCAGCAGCTGCGCCTTCTTCTGCGCGTCGCCGACGTTGAACATCATGAACTGGTCGGAGTTGAAGGTGACGGCACCCTGCGTGCCGGGGAAGCGGATGCAGACGAAGTCCACGCCCGGCTTCTTTCCAGCCTTGAGGAATTCACCCTTGGCCCAGTCGCCCATCATCTGCATGCCGCCCTTGCCCTCGATCACCATGGCGGAGGCGAGGTTCCAGTCGCGGCCGGAGAAGTTGTCGTCGACGTAGCTGCGGAGCTTGGCCATGCGGTTGAAGACCTCGACCATCTTGTCGCCCGAGAGGGCGGCGGGATCGAGATCGATCATGGCGGACTTGTAGAAGTCGGGGCCCATGGACAGGACGACGGCATCGAAGATGGTGGCGTCCTGCCAGGGCTGGCCGCCATGCGCCAGCGGCGTGATGCCGTTGGCCTTCATCTTGTCGAGGACGGCGACGAGCTCGTCCCAGCTTTCCGGCGCCTTGCCGCCCGCGGCATCGAGCGCTGCCTTGTTGATCCACACCCAGTTGGTGGAGTGGACGTTCACGGGTGCTGCGATCCACTTGCCGTCATGCTTCGAGAAGTTCTGAAGCGCGGTGGGAATGACCGCGTCCCAGCCCTCGGCGGTGGCGACCTCGTTCAGGTCGCCCAGCACGCCCTGATTGGCCCAGTCGGTGATGTCGAAGCCCAGCGCCTGCACGGCGGTGGGCGGGTTGCCGGCCGTCACGCGGGCGCGGAGTGCGGTCATCGCGGCCTCGCCGCCGCCGCCAGCGACGGGCATATCCTTCCAGGTGACGCCCTTGGACTCGAGGTCCTTCTTGAGCACGTCGAGAGCGGCCGCTTCACCGCCCGACGTCCACCAGTGCAGAACCTCGACCTCATCGGCATGCGCCATGGCGGTGAGGCCCATGATGGCGGCGGTGGTCAACAGAAATTTGCGCAACATTGTGTATCCTCCCTGTGTTGCTTCGTGGCCGGCATTGTCGATTAAGTAACCAGCTCGTTACGAGCATACCGAGTTGAGACCGGGACTGCAATGGCGATTTGGCAGGTGAAATTCCCTCGCCCTTGCGAGGTGGTGTGCCTGCTAGAATTCGGGCGTGCGCTTGTCGCGGAACGCGGCAACACCCTTCGCCAGATCCTCGCTTCCGGCTGCCAGTCCGCCTGCCAGGGCCTCAAGGGGACGGTGGACTTCCTCGCCCTCGGCCGCGTTGATCAGCATCTTGGTGGACTGGGTGGCGAGCGGGCCGCGTTTCATGATCCTGGCCGCCATCGCCCGTGCTTCGGCGAGGCCCTGGCCCTTCGCTGCGACGGCATCGACGAGGCCGAGGCGGAGCCCCTCCTCCGCCGTGAACACTTCGCCCAGCAGCGCCATGCGGCGGACGAGTTGCGGCCCGAACCGGTTGACCGTGCGCTGCGTTCCGGACCAGCCCGGAATGATGCCGAGCCCGGTTTCGGGCGAACCGAGCTTCACATGGTCCTCGGCGATGCGGAAATCGGCGGTGGCGGCGAGTTCGAGGCCGCCGCCCAGCGTATGGCCATTGAGCGCCGCGATCAGCGGCTGCCGGAGCCGCGCCAGCGCATCGAAGGCGCGGTGCCCGTGGCGCACCCAGGCGAGGCCGAAATCCGAGGGGCTGAGCACCGACCAGGCCTCGATGTCTCCCCCGGCGCAGAAGGATTTCTCGCCCTGGCCGGTGATGATCGCCGCGCGCCGCCTCGCGTCCTGGTCGATGATGTGCGCGGCGCGCTCGAGCGCCAGCACCATGCCGTAGTCGAGGGCATTGTATTTTTCCGGCCGTGCGATGGTGATGACGGCCAGCGCCCCATCGATCGCGAGGTTGATGCGTGGGTCGCCCGTGTCAGCCATCGAGTGCCAAACCCATCTTGGCCGGCAGGAACAGGCGCTTGTCCATCTCCTTCAGCGCCGGCGAGACGATCAAGGGGAACTCCGACTGATCGAGGATGTTGGCCTGGAGTTCCACCCCCGGCGCGATCTCGGTGACGACGATGCCCTCGGGCGTCAGCTTCATGACGCAGCGCTCGGTCACATAGGTCACGTCCTGGCCCTGGGTGACACCGCGCCGCCCCGAGAAGGAGACCTGCTCCACCTCCTTCACCAGCTTCCTGACCTTGCCTTCCTTCTCGATCCGGAGCTTGCCATCGACGACCTCCATCCGCGCACCCGCATTGTAGAAGCCCGAGAAGACGATCTTGCGGGCGCGCGAGGTGATGTCGACGAAGCCGCCGGCACCTGCCGTCACATGCGGCCTGACGCCGAGCTTCGACACGTTGACCGAGCCATGCGAGTCGATCTGCAGGAAGGAGAGCAGCGAGCAGTCGAAGCCCGCTGCCTGGAAATAGGTGAACTGATAGGCCGACGGCACGAAGGCCTCGGCATTCGACGCGCAGCCGAACTGGAAATCGAGGAGCGGCACGCCACCGACCGCGCCCTGCTCGATCACCCAGGTCGCCTGGCCATGCAGCCCCTCCTCGATGAAGATGCGCGGCACGTTGGCCGACACGCCGAACCCCAGGTTGACGGCCCAGCCCTTGCGCAACTCCTGCGCCACGCGGCGCGCGATTGACTTGCCGGTGCCGAACTCCATGAGCTGGAAGCTCGAGATTGGCTTGAAGACCTCGCCCGAGATCGCCGGGTCATAAGGCGTCTGCGTGGTCTGCCACTGGTCCGGCGCTTCCACGACATAGTCGATGAGGATGCCGGGCACGCGTACCTGGTGCGGCTTCAGAGTCTCGTTCTCGACCACGGAGCGGACCTGCGCGATGACGATGCCGCCATTGTTGTGGGCGGCGAGCGCCAGTTCCATGGCGCCGAGATAGGCGCCTTCCTGCTCGAAGCTGAGGTTGCCGCGCTCGTCGGAGGCGCTGGCGCGGATGATGGCGACGGTGGGGACGATGGCGGGGAAGTAGAGCCACTCCTCGCCGTCGAACTCGATCTTGCGGACGATCGGGCTGGCGGCGGCCTTGGCGTTCATCGCGCAGCCTTCCCGGTCGGGATCGACGAAGGTATCGAGACCCACCTTGGTGATGACGCCGGGGCGCTTGGCCGCCGCCTCCCGCATCATGTCGAAGAGGATGCCGGAGGGCACGTTGTAGGCGGGCATCTCGTTGGCGCCGAGCATCTGCCAGATCATCGGCGGTTCGGAGGTCGAAGGCCCCGACGGATAGGAACCGCCGATGATGCGGCCGATCAGGCCTTTCTGCGCGATGTGCTCGACGCCGCGGATGCCGAACATGTCGCCCGCGGCGATCGGGTGGATCATGGTGAGGTTGCGCGGGCTGCCGTCACGCCCGAAGCGCTCGCCCAGCGCCTTCAGAACCGCATCCGGGCAGTTGAGGCCCGAGGAGGAGTTGACGGCCACCACGGCGCCATCGGCAATCACCTTCACGGCATCGGCTGCGGAAACGATCTTCGGCATGGGTCACCTGTTACCGCGGATCATGTCCGCGGCCTTCTCTGCGATGGCGATGGTGGGGGCATTGGTGTTGGATGACACGACCTCCGGCATGATGGAGCTGTCGCACACTCGCAAGCGTTCGATGCCGTGGACGCGGAGCGAGAGATCGACGACCGCCATCGCATCGCGCCCCATCTTGCAGGTGCCGACGGGATGATAGGAGGAGCGTGCAT
>JADCDC010000358.1 GCA_020252385.1 Aestuariivirga sp. | reverse complement strand
CGCGGCGTGCCGCTCCTCACAATCGACCCCAGGGACGCGCGTGACCATGACGATGCCGTCTGGGGCGAAATCGACGAGGCGACCGGCGGGGCCAACATCATCGTCGCCATCGCCGACGTCGCCGCCTATGTGCGGCCCGGAACCGCACTCGACCGCGAGGCGCGGATTAGGGGGAATTCCGTCTATTTCCCCGACCGCGTGGTGCCGATGCTGCCGGAGCGCATCTCGAACGACCTCTGTTCGCTGCGCGAGAAGGAGGAGCGTCCGGCGCTTGCCTGCTTCATGAGCTTCGACAAGGCGGGCCGCAAGACGAAGCATCGCTTCGAGCGCGTCATCATCCGGTCTGCCGCCAAGCTCGCCTATGAGGAGGCGCAGGCAGCGATCGACGGGCGCACCAATGACAAGACGGAGCCGCTGCTGGAACAGGTGCTGAAGCCGCTGTGGGCCGCCTACCGCATCCTGCTCAAGGGCCGCAATGCGCGCGAGCCCCTGGAACTCGACCTCCCCGAACGAAAGCTGATCCTCGACGCGCACGGGCTGATCGAGCGGGTGGTGACGCCCGACCGGCTGGATGCGCACAAGCTGGTCGAGGAATTCATGATCCAGGCCAATGTGGCCGCCGCGGAGGAACTGGAGAACCGCAAGACGCCGCTGGTCTTCCGCATCCATGAGCAGCCCTCCGAGGAGAAGGTGCGGGCACTGGCCGAGTTCCTGCGCACGGTGGGCATGTCCCTGCCCTTGGGGCAGGTCATGAGGCCGAAGCATTTCAACCGGTTGCTCAAGGATGTTGAGGGCAAGGATTATCAGCATGTGGTGAACGAGGTGGTGCTGCGCACCCAGGCCCAGGCCATCTACAGCCCTGACAACAAGGGCCATTTCGGCCTGTCGCTCCGGCGCTATGCGCATTTCACCTCGCCCATCCGGCGCTATGCCGACCTGATCGTGCACCGCGCCCTTGTCTCGGCCCTTGGCTTCGGCGCCGATGGGCTGAGTGCGGAGGACATCGCCAAGCTCGGCGATACCGCCGAGATGATCTCGGACGCCGAGCGGCGCGCCATGGCGGCTGAGCGCGAAACCGTCGACCGGCTGATCGCGGCACACCTCTCGAAGCAGACGGGTGCGGTATTCCGCGGGCGGATCGGCGGCGTGGTGAGTGCCGGGCTGTTCGTGAAGCTCGACGAATCCGGGGCCGACGGCTTCGTGCCGGTCACCACGCTGGGGCGGGAGTATTTCGTCTTCGACAAGGCCCGGCATGCCCTGATCGGCGAACGCTCGGGCGACACCTACCAGCTGGGCGACCGGCTGGAGGTGAGGCTCGTCGAGGCCACCCCGGTCTCGGGCGGCATGCGCTTCGAGGTGGTCTCGGAGGGCAAGGAGGGAAAGCCCGCCGGGCGGACGGCGCGGACACCCGCCCGGCCGTTCCGCGGCAAGGGGCGCCGGCGCTAGGGACCGCCCGATTGCGGCAGAGGGTCGCGCGGCAGCGGCTGGCCTTCACTTCACCGTGAACGGCCCCCATCCTCCCCGCCCATGACACTCACCATCGAATCCTCCAGCGCCGACGGCTCTGACAAGCGCTCCTGGCAGCAGGCCATGTGGCGCGGCTTCACCTGCAGCTGTCCCGCCTGCGGCAAGGGGCGGATGTTCGGCAAGTTCCTCAAGGTGGCGGACAGCTGCGAGGCCTGCGGCGAGGAACTGCACCACCACCGGGCGGATGACGCGCCGCCCTATTTCACCATGTTCATCGTGGGCCACATCGTGATCCCGCTGGTGCTGGTGGTGGAGAAGCTGTGGGCTCCTGCCCTTCCCATCCACTTCATGGTCTGGACGGCGGTGACGCTGGCGCTGACCTTCGCCTTGATGCCCGCCGTCAAGGGTGCCATCGTCGGGCTGCAATGGGCGCTCCGCATGCACGGATTCGACTATGCCGCCCGGCAGGGAGAGGAATGAGCTACGACCATCCGGAATTCGCCGGATCGAAGCTGCACCAGAAGGTCCTGAAGCCGAAGGATGCCGCAACGCTGATCCTCGTCCGGCGGCAGTTCGCGGCACCCCGCATCCTGATGGGGCAGCGCGCCGGGGGCCATGCCTTCATGCCCAACAAATATGTCTTCCCCGGCGGACGGCTTGACGCCGCTGACTGCCGGGTGAAGCCAGCAAGGGACCTCCACCCGGCGACCATGGCCAAGCTCATGGCCAGAATGCGCGGCAGGCCTTCTGAAACCCGCGCGCGCGGGCTTGCCCAGGCCGCGGTGCGCGAGACCTGGGAGGAAGCGGGACTGGTTTTCGGGCGCGCCAGTCCGGAAGAGGCGCCGGACCTCTCGGGCCTCACCCTGTTCATGCGGGCGATCACGCCCCCGGGCCGCACCCGGCGCTTCGACTCCCGCTTCTTCGTGGCGGATGCCGAGCAACTCGCCAACATCGACCAGCCCCACCATGATGGCGGCGGCGAACTCCTGACGCTCTCCTGGCTGACGCTCGACGAGATCGCCTCCCTCGACCTGCCGCTCATCACCATCGACGCCCTGAAGCGGCTCAAGCCCTTCCTCGACCAGGGCCTCCTCCCCGCCCAGGACTGCCCGGCCTCCTTCCAGTACTACCGCGGAAAGAGCTGGATCGAGGACGAGATCGCGGTCTGAGGACTTCCGGCAGAGCTGCTGAATTGGGACGACGTTCACCTGACAGTTCCGCCCGCAGCCGGGGCGCTGGGTGAGCCTGAAGCGCGCCCGGGCTGGAGTGGCCATGCCGTTCCGCGGACCCGACGGACGCCGTGGCGAGAGCGCTCACGCGACAACAGTTCCAACACATGCGGAAAATGCTCTGAATGAACGTTCAATAAGGTATTCAGCATCGCATCAAGGAGTTGGTTGACTTGCAAAAAGCATTGGAAATTGAATCATAGTTCAAGCATTCCAGACCCGGCGCACCGCTCAGAACGCCCGTAAAATCTTGCAAAACAACAATATGAGGCAACTGGCCAGAGTTGAACAATCCCCTCCAAGTGGCGCGCGTATATTCTGAGTTACTGTAACTTACTCAAATCGTCTTGAAGTTGCCTTGTAACTGTATATTAGATATCGACAGTCAAATTTGACGTTGCAATAGATAGGTCCGTAGATGCACGAACCGCGCAACTCGCTCGATCAGGCAGGCACTCCGTTCGCGGAGAGCGGCCAGTTTCCGCGGAACGAGCGCTGGTTCGCAGTCAACACCCAGCCTTCGGCGGAAGTGAAGACCTGCAGCAACCTCGAGCGCCAGGGCTGGCAGACCTATTTCCCGAGAATATCGAGGACGGTGAGATCTGGCCGCCGCTCCCAGACGGTGCTGAGGCCGCTGTTTGCGGGTTACGTGTTCGTGGCGCTCGATCTCGGTCGTGACGCGTGGAGATCGGTTGACGGGACATTCGGCGCGCGGGGGCTGGTGAAATCCGGCGACGTTCCGTCCCCCTCGCCCGTGGGCTTGGTCGAAAGCCTGATGGAATTGTCGGACGAACATGGCCGCTTCACATTCTCGCGCCACATTAAGCCGGGCAGACAGGTGAAATTCCTGACCGGCCCCTTTGCCGAATTGACGGGCTCGCTCGAGCGTCTCGACAGCCGCGGACGTGTGCTGGTGCTGCTCACGCTGCTCGGACGGCAGACGGAGGTCAAGGCCTCGGCCAGCGAATTGATGCCGGTGGCCTGAGACAGGCGATGCCACAGCCTCACCAGGAATGGTTGTCGAGGCTGGGCAGAGGCGAAAATGGATTGATGCGTGGCGGCTGAGGCCGCCGTGCAAGCCAAGTTCAGCTGAAAAGCTGAGGCAGTTGAGGACCGTACTGGCGAAGTGACGTGCATTTAGTGAACAGCCACACCGTTGGCTCCGCGTGGACCCCCATTTCACCCGGAATGCGGTAGCTTTCGGCTTCCCTGATCTTCCTGTGATCGCTGCTTGACATATCAGTCGCTGCCATCCGCGCATCAGCGGTCGTCGGCCCGCATCCAGCTGCTCAGCGGTGCCCTGGGCCGTCAGCGCTTGCAACTCGGTGGCATACTGCTCCTCGGACTCGTGCTGCCCTTTCTGGTGCGCTTCGGATGGGAGGGGATCGTCACCTTCGATGATCACCTCGGAACATCCGGACTGGTGCTGGCGGGCATCCTGCTGAGCCACATGCTGGTGAGCCAGTTCTCCAGCTATCCGGGAGAGACGCCGCTGACGGTCTCACTCACCTCGGCCTCGCTCGGCTTCGGCGTCGTGGCCCTGCTGATCATGTCGACGCACGTTTCGTACTCACGCTCCATGCTGATGTGGGGATATTTCGCGACCATCTGGTGGTATGCCACCCTGTGCTTCCTGAGATCACGCTATGGCCGCCGGACCCTTGCCGTCATCCCCGGCGGACAGACGCCAGAACTCCTGAACCGCCCCCGGATCGACTGGGTTCACCTCTCGGCCCCCCTTCCCCTCACGGGGATGAAATCGGTTGAGGGCGTCCTTGTCGACCTTTCCGCGGAGATTCCCGCCGAGTGGCAAAGGTTCGTGCTCGCCTGCGGAACTGCGGGCGTGCCCGTTTTCGACAGCACGCGCACAAAGGAAATGGTGACGGGACAGGTGGAGCTCTCGTCCCTGTCCAACATTGGCTTCGAGACGCTGCTGCCGAACCGGACGTATCAGAAATTCAAGAATGTGCTCGATATCGCCGTCGCTGTCGCCACGCTTCCGGCCGTTCTGCCCATCATCGGGATCACCGCCGCCGCCATAAGGCTCGAGGGCCCCGGCCCCGTATTCTTCGTGCAGAGCCGCATGGGTTACCACGGCCGGGTTTTCAATTGCTACAAGATGAGGTCGATGAAGGTCTCCGCCGAGACGATGGGACCCCGCTTCACGGCCGACAGTGATACCCGCATCACCCGGGTGGGGCAGTTCATCCGCAAGTACCACATCGACGAGCTGCCGCAGGTCTTCAACATCATCAAGGGTGACATGAGCTGGATCGGCCCCCGTCCGGAGGCTGTCGAGCTCGCCGAGCATTACGAGCGCAACATTCCCTATTACGCCTTCCGCCATGCAGTGAAGCCGGGGATCAGCGGCTGGGCCGCCATCCGCCAGGGCAATGTCGCCGAGGTCACCGCCGCGACAACGAAGCTGCGCCATGACTTCTTCTACATCAAGAACCTCTCGTTCTCCCTCGATGCATTCATCGCCGCAAAGACGGTCTGGGCGATGCTGACAGGCGCGGGATCGAAGTGATGTCCCGCGTGGGGCGCGCCGAAGACATGCACTTCACGGGCGAAGCCGAAGAGCACCTCGGCGCACGCGGAGCTTCCGCCTCGGCCTATATTTGGCCTGGCGCCGTCTCGCTTGCGGTTCTGCTCGCCATTGCCGCGGGTGGGTCCACGCAAGCGGCATCCTTCGCCCTGCTGTTGCTGCGGCTTGCCTGCGCCGTCCTGCTGGCGCTTGGCATGATGCGGCTGTGGCAGCAGGACCTGTCGCGTTCTCCCCGCCTCGCGATCGTCCTCATGCTGCTGGTGATCGGCCTCGTGGCCCTTCACCTCGTTCCCTTTCCTGTGACTCTCCACGGCATGCTGCCGGGCCGGAGCTTCGTGTCCTCCATCTACGACATCATTGGCATCGCGCCCTCTGCCATGCCGATCACCCTCAGCCCGGCCGCGACCTGGGACTGCCTCCTTGCCCTGCTGCCGCCCGTGGCACTCTTCGTGGCCACCCTCACGATCCCGCCCCGGTTCAGATGGATGCCGGCCGCTGCGATCCTGGCGGGTGCGGCTGCAAGCGTGCTCCTCGGCCTCGCCCAGCGCTTCGAGGGGCCGCAGAGCGGTCTCTACATCCATGCATTCTCGAACTTCGGCTCGGCGACGGGGTTCTTCGCGAACCGGAACCACTTCGCAGCCCTCCTGTGCGTGGCGATCCCCCTGACCTGGGGTCTCTCGCTGCGGCTCTACCAGAGGCCCGGACTGCCCGGTTTCGCGGCGCTGGCATTCGGCGCCTTGATGATGGTCGTCATCCTGATGGGCCTTGCCGCTGCGGCATCCCGCGCGGGGATTTTTCTCGGCATGCTGGCGCTGCTGCTCTCCACCTTCATGCTGTGGTCGCCCGGTGGCATCAGGCGGCGCTCGTCGAAGGCCAGGATCACCTCCGTTGCCCTGATCGCCGCAGCCCTGCTCATCGGCCAGTTCGGCATGGTGGGAATCCTGCGGCTTGCGGAGACGGACCCCCTCACCGAATACCGCGCCACCATCGCGGAGGTGACGCTGAAGGCCGCGGCCGACTTCTTCCCCTTCGGCAGCGGACTGGGAACCTTCCGGCCCGTCTACGCGATGTACGAATCCCCCGCCGCCATGACGAGCGCCTACATCAATCACGCGCATAACGACTGGCTGGAACTCTGGCTCGAGGGCGGCCTGCCTGCAGCACTTCTCGCCGCCGCCTTCCTGGCGCTCTTCGCATCGCAGTGCTGGCGGGTGTGGAGCACATCCGGCCGCCACGCGCACAGCATCATTCCCCGCGCGGCCTCGATCGGCATTCTGGTGCTTCTGCTGCACTCGGCCGTCGACTACCCGCTCCGCATGCCGGCTCTCGCATCGGTCTTCGCGGTGCTGCTCGGGCTCCTGTTCGCGGAACAAGCGCTGCGCTCGGCCAGCGAGGGACGGCGGAGCCGCCGCAGCCAGGTACCGCAGGCCGCGGGCCTGCAGCCGGCGGTTTTCACCATTCCCCCCGCCTTCAAGGTGCAACAGCCGCAGGCGCGCATGAAGGACGGCAGGCAGTGATCGACCTCCACAGCCACATTCTGTTCGGCTTCGACGATGGCGCGACGGACATTGCCATGTCGCTTGAGATGGCGCGGCGGGCCAGCGAGGACGGAGTTGAGGTCATGGCCTGCACGCCGCATTTCCTTCCGGGCGTCTAT
>JADCDC010000357.1 GCA_020252385.1 Aestuariivirga sp. | reverse complement strand
GACGCGCTCAGGGATATCGTAGAGCCTCTCGAAGCCCTGCCGTGTGGCCGTGGTGAGGAGGCCCTGGTCGAACAGCGTCTCGACCGCCCGCTTGCCGCGTGACCAGCCCCACCAGCCGCCGTCCGCCTTGCCGCCGCCCGGCACCTCGCTCGCCGTGGTGGGGCCGTTGCGGGTGACGAAGTCGAGAACCTCCTTCAGGTAGCGGCGTTCCTCGCGCCCGAAGCGGTCCATCTGTACATAGGTGCCATCGCCCGCCCGCGCCCTTGCCATGCGCCAGCGCATCAGCGGGTGGAGTTCCAGCGGCAGGAGGCTCGCCTCATGCGCCCAGCATTCGAAGAGCTGGCGTTTCTTGCGCCCGAAGCTCCGCTCGTCGAGTGCGGCCTGCGAATAGCTTCCGAGCCGCGAGAACAGCGGCAGATAGTGCGAACGCACCAGGACATTGACGCTGTCGATCTGCAGGAGGTTGAGCCGCCGGATCATCGGGGCCATGTGCGCCCAGGTGACGGTCTTCCCGCGCTCCTGCCGCGTGAAGCCCTGCGCGGCCAGCGCCACGCGCCGGGCCTGGCCGATGGTCAGCCGCTCAGGCAGCCTTGTCCGTCCAGGCGGCCTGCGGCGGGATCGATTCGTCCGCCCGGAGCTTCGGGTTGTAGCGGTAGAGGGTCGAGCAATAGGGGCAGATCGTCTCCTGATCGGCACCCATGTCGATGAAGATGTGCGGGTGGTCGAACGGCGGCGGCGCCCCGATGCACATGAATTCCTTCGCACCCACCTCGATCGCCGGAAGGCCCATCTGGTTCTGGAAATGCGGTGTCGCGCCGGATGCCATGTCGACCTCGAAAACCTTGTCTCGGAGGCCGATTAGCATATGTTCGCCGCCATGCACAAATTCAATTCGGACGGCGTCTCGATCGCCTATGAAACGGCCGGCGAGGGCCCGCCCATCCTGCTGATCCACGGATTCGCCTCGACCGGCCGGGTCAACTGGTGGGACACGGGCTGGGTCAAGACGCTGGTGGCCGCCGGCCGCCAGGTCATCACTTTCGACCACCGCGGCCACGGGGCGAGCGAAAAGCTCTACGATCCCGCCCTCTACCCCGCCGCGGAAATGGCGGAGGATGCCCGCCGCCTGCTCGACCATCTCGCCATCTCCCAGGCTGATGTCATGGGCTATTCCATGGGTGCCCGCGTCGCGGCCTTCCTGACGCTGACCCACCCGGAGCGTGTCCGCCGCGCCGTCTTCGCCGGGCTCGCCTCGCGCATGATCACGGGTGTCGGCGGGTCCGAGGCCATCGCCCGCGCGCTCGAGGCGCCGAGCAAGGAGGACGTGACGGACCCCGCTGCCCGCTCCTTCCGCATCTTCGCCGAGCAGACGCGAAGCGATCTCAAGGCGCTGGCCGCCTGCATCCGCTCCTCGCGCGAGAAGATCACGGCGGAGGAGCTGGGCCGGATCAGCGTCCCCGTGCTCGTGGTGGCGGGCGAGAAGGACGATGTCGCGGGCGACGTCGACACGCTGGTCAGGGCCATTCCGGGTGCCAGGGGCGTGACGCTTCCCGGCCGCAACCACATGAACGCGGTGGGCGACAGGGGCTACAAGGACGCCGTGCTGGACTTCCTGGCGTCGCCAGCGCCCCTCACTTCCGGCTGATCAGGATGAAGCCGCGCGTCTTGTTGTTGTTGTCGGCGTCGGTCGTGTTCATGGCGGCGAAGAGTTACTCCGTCTTCACCCAGACGGGCGGATACTTGTAGCGGGCGACGTCGAGGATGAGGAACATGTCGGCCTCGGCGTCATAGGCGGCAAGGGGCGAGATGTGGCCGCCCTTCTCCTGGCCGATGGCCTTGCGCAGATAATTCACCAGGACGAAATGGTCCCGGCGCGCGAGATGATCTCTCGCCGCCGTGCGGAACTCATCGACGCTGCTGAGGGCAGCGTGATGGACGGCGACCTTCACCGGCTGCACCGCGAGGAGAGCACCCAGCTGGTCCAGCGTGATGCCCTGCTTCATGATGGTTTCCACCGGCAGCACGGCTTCGGTGCGCTGGTCCAGCACATTGTCCTGGGTGAATGTCTTGTAGGGCTCGTATTCCGGCACGGCCGGCGCCGGAAGCCGCATGGCGTTGAACACCATCACCATGCTCGCGACGCCGCAGAAGGCCTGGTTCTTCTGCGTCAGGAAATTGTCGGCGAGGGTGAAATAGGCTTCACGCGCCTCGGCGCCGACGAGCAGGGCCTCGCCCGCGTCCGAGCTGGCGCCGATGAGGTTCTGCGGCAGGGGAAGCGTCTCCGCCTCGACGGGTGCCGAGAAGAGCAGGGTGATCAGGGCCAGCGCGGCCGGAAGCCGCTGGAGGATGAGCAGGGGATCGAGGTGTCGCATGGCTTTCGTCGCCTCTCTGACGATTGACATCGATTTTAGGCAAGGAAGACGATGACAGCCCCGATCATGGCACGTTTCCGCGGCCCGGTCATGGGGAGGCCGCGGCAAGAACTGCGGGACCTATTCCCCCCGGAACACCGGCTTCCGCTTCTCCAGGAAGGCGGCGCGGCCCTCGGCATAGTCGGCGCTGTCGAAGCAGCGCGCCGCGTGCCAGGCGACGTCGGCGTCGTCCTCGTGGCCGGGGCGAGCGGTGATGTAGTCGATGGCGCGCTTGGCGTGGGTGATTGTGAGGGGGGCGCCCTCGGCGATCTCGGCCGCCAGCAACCGCGTCTCGGCCTCGGCATCCTCCGCGATGCGGTTGACGAGGCCGAGGCTCAGCGCCTCCTCCGCCTTCACCCGGCGGGCGGTGAAGATCATGTCCTTCGCGGCCGGGGCACCGATGGTGGCAACGAGGTCGCGCAGCCCATCCAGCGGATAGGCGAGGCCGAGTCTTGCCGGCGGCAGGGCGAAGAGGGCGGTGCGCGCGGCGACCCTAAGGTCCGCGGCGAGTGCCAGCGCCAGGCCGCCGCCGATGCAGAAGCCCTGCACCATGGCGATCACCGGATGCGCCGCCTGGCGGATCGCGGCGAAGGCCTCACCGTTGAGCCTTTCGTAGCGCGCCGCCGCCGCCGCGTCGTTGCGCGCCTCGCCGAATTCCGAGATGTCGGCGCCCGCCGCGAAGGCCTCCGCACCCGCGCCGCGGATGACCGTCGCCCGCACCGCGGGATGGGCGTCGAGGGCGCGCATCAGCACCGGGATCTCGGCCCACATCGAGGCATTGAGGGCGTTGCGGCGCTCCGGCCGGTCGAGGACCAGCCAGCCGGTGCTGCCGTCGACAAAGGCCTTGAGGAAGGGCGAAGCGGAGGAAATGGAGACCATACGTCAACTTCTAGGCCGGGCGCGCGGCCTTCACAAGACTGCGAAAGGATACCCATATAAGGATTATTGCTGTATCGTCATGAAACCAGTCCGGGAGTGAGACATGCGCCAGGCAACCAAGACCCAGTCCGTCGAGAAGATCGATCCCGTCTGGAGCCGCATCCGCGAGGAGGCGGAGGCGATCGCCCGGCATGAGCCGGCACTTGGCGGCTTCATCTTTTCTCTGGTCCTCAACCATGATTCCTTCGAGGAGGCGCTGAGCCACCGGCTGGCGCAGCGTCTCGGCAATGCCGACATCGGGGCCGACCTGATCGTCCATGCCTTCAGCGACGCGATCGAGGCGGAGCCCGAGATCGGCCACTCGGCGCGCGCCGACATCATCGCCACCTTCGACCGCGATCCCGCCTGCCACCGCTACATAGACCCCTTGCTCTACTTCAAGGGCTACCAGGCGGTGCAGACCCACCGCATGGCGCACCGCCTCTGGCACATGGGGCGGAAGGACTTCGCCTATTACCTGCAGAGCCGGCTGTCGATGATCTCCTCGATCGACATCCATCCGGCGGCCAGGATCGGCAAGGGCATCATGGTCGACCACGGCCATGACATCGTCATCGGCGAAACCTCGGTGATCGAGGACAATGTCTCGATCATGCAGGGCGTCACCCTGGGCGGCACCGGCAAGGAGGCGGGCGACCGCCATCCCAAGATCCGGCGCGGCGTGCTCGTGGGGGCGGGGGCCAAGATCCTCGGCAACATCGAGATTGGCCATTGCTCGCGGGTCGCCGCCTGCTCCGTCGTGCTCCATGATGTGCCGCCCAACACGACGGTCGCGGGCGTTCCCGCCAAGGTCGTGGGCTATGCCGGCTGCACGGAGCCCGCCCGCGCCATGGACCACAATGTCGATCAGGTTGCGGCTCCCGGGGAGAAGGGCTAGACGGGTTCTTCCGAGCCACCGGAGACGCCCCGCTTGAAACCCGAAGAAATCGCCAGGCTGACGAAGTTCCTGCGCGCCAAGTTTGAACTGCCCTCGATCAGCGTCCGCAAGCGCCCCCAGAAGAGTGATTCCGCCGAGGTCTACATCGGCGAGGAATTCGTGGGCGTGATCTTCCGCGACGAGGAGGACGGCGAACTTTCCTACAACTTTTCCATGGCCATCCTTGAGTTCGACCTCGAGGACTGACGGGGCCTTCAGGACGACGTTGCATGACCATCTACGCGCTTGACGGGGTGGCCCCCGATCTGCCGGAGGAGGGCGCCTTCTGGGTCGCCCCCGATGCAGCCCTCATCGGCAAGGTCCGGCTCCAGCGCATGGCGAGCGTGTGGTTCGGCGCGGTGCTGCGCGGCGACAAGGAATGGATCGTGATCGGCGAGAATTCCAACGTGCAGGACGGCGCCGTCCTCCACACCGATCCGGGCCTTGAGCTCAGGGTGGGGCGGAACTGCACCATCGGCCACAAGGCGATCCTGCATGGCTGCGAGGTCGGCGACAACACGCTGATCGGCATGGGGGCGGTCATCCTCAACCGGGCGCGGATCGGCGCCAACTGCCTGATCGGCGCCAATGCCCTGATCACCGAGGGCAAGGTGATCCCCGACAACTCCCTGGTCATGGGCCAGCCCGGCAAGATCATGGGTGAGTTGAACGAGGAAACGGTCGCGGGCCTCACCCGCTCGGCCGAGGCCTATGTGCGGAACTGGCAGCGCTACGCCCGGGGCCTCGCACCCCGCTGACCCGCCAGAATGGCGTCGGTGTCGTCGAGCAGTGCCGTCATGGCCTGGCGCGCCCTCTCCTGCGACTGCGCGGCAATCGCCTTCACCACATGGGTGTGCAACGGCAGTACCACTTCCGGATGGGCCGTATGGCGGGTCGTGTAGTCGAACATCGCGGCCAGCGCCTGCTCGATGATGATGGCGAAGGGTGCCAGAAGCTCGTTGTTGGCCGCGGCAAGGAGGCGGAGGTGGAATTCCACGTCGGCCTTCACCATCTCGCTGGGCGAGGGGGCACTCCGCATTGCCGCCAATGCCGACTCGAGCGCCTGGAGCTGGCTGGCGGAGCGGCGGGCCGCGGCCAGCACGGCGACGCCCGGCTCCAGGATGCGCCGCACCTCCTGCAGCGACCTCAGGAACGTCGCCTCGTCCATGGCGGCGCGGTGCCATGCCAGCACGTCGCGGTCGAGGACGTTCCAGCGCTCGCGCGGCTCGACGCGTGAGCCGATCTTCGGCCGCGAGACGAGCAGGCCCTTGCCATTCAGTGTCTTGATGGCCTCGCGCACCGCGGTGCGGCTGGCGTTGAAGCGGCGTCCCCATTCCGCCTCGTTGGGAAGCAGGCTGCCTGGCGGGTAGGTGCCATTCAGGATCAGCTCACCGATGGCTGCCGCGAGCCTGGCGTGCACGCGGCTTGCGGGACGCACCGTCCGGCCGGCTGTGGTCCGGCGCTGCTGCATGTGCTCTCCCTGAGGGCTTCCGCACAATTATCCTACAAAACTACGCCCCCCGTCCGCCCTGCGCAACGGCCTCGGGCACAGGTCCAACTGGGCAAGCTTAACTCTTTTTCAGATGCGGAATGTCACCGGCCTAACAGTCTTCTCCGCCTTTTGCGGTTATGAGCGATGACAACAATTTGGTGTAAGTCGCGCGCGTTTCGTTCACCGGTTGCATTCCTTTCCATGTTGCTTCTGATTGTAGTTTCGTCGGGTTTATCTATCCGATTGATCAATCAGACATATGCGGACCGAGACGGCAGGGTTTTGGGAAAGGCGAATGGGGGAGCAGCAGTGCCTGGATTGATTCGATTTCTTTCATCTCCGGCGGTTGGGTCAGGCCTTGCCATCTGCCAGCGGCTTGCCGCCACGCTCGGCGGCTCGCTGTCCTGGGAGAACCGCTGTGGCGGCGCGAGCTTCACCTTCACTGTACCACTTGCAAAGGATACCAGATGACGGTCCGCACCATCATGATCGTCGATGACGACCGGGGCTTTGCCCAGTCGCTCGCCCGCCTGCTCGGCGCCGCCGGCTACCGTACCTGCGTCAGCCACGATCCGGCGGGCGCGCTGCTGATGTCCCGCCGGCAGCAGGTCGATTGCGCGCTGATCGACTTCAATCTCGGCGCCTCGCTCGGCACGGCGCTGATCTCGAAGCTGGGCGAGGAGGGGCATTGCTTCCCGAAGATCATGATCACCGCCTATGGCGACGTGCGCACGGCAACCCAGGTGATGAAGCTCGGCGCCGCCGATTTTGTCGAGAAGCCCTATGACCCGGATGAACTCCTGGCCGCGATCGAAGCCTCCCTGGAGCGCGCGCGCGAAAGCGCCACGACCTCGGAGGCCCTGCGCGAGGCGCGGCGCCTGCTCCGGCAGCTGACGGAGCGCGAGCGCGAGATCGTGGATGCCATCGTCGCCGGCCAGTCCAGCCGGCAGATTGCCGAGGCGCTGTCGGTGAGCCAGCGGACGGTCGAGGCGCACCGCGCCAACATCCTGCAGAAGCTGGAGATCGCCAACACCGCTTCGCTGGTCCGCCTCGCCGTGCTGGCGGGGATCGGACCACCACAGTGAAGCGCATAATGCGCGCTGCCACCGCTCAGAACTGCCGATGCTGTCTGCAAGGTTGCATGCACCCCGCTTGAGCGGGCATTGTATCAGCGGCATCAGGATCGAGCCAGGTGACGGCTGCCGGGGATGGACAGAGATGAAACGCTTCGTGTTGTGCCGTCCGCAGGGCGGGTTCAACGATATGTTGAACCAGATCGAGCGCTGCTACTCCTATGCCTTGGTCTGTAGCCGGCATCTCATCGTGGATACCGCCTACATCCATTCGGAGAGTTTCCGCGACCGGTTCTCGAAGTATTTCCTCTCCCGCCATCCCCGGATGCTGCTCGAGAATCCGCTCTCCGCGGGCGAACTGGATTCTCTGGAGGCCTTTCCCACCTTCGTGTCGGGCCGGGTCAGCAGCTACCGGGTAGACTATGACCAAGACAGGCAGAGCTATGTGGAGGCGGACAGCCGTCAGGTCATCACCTTCAACATGCGGTCCAGCTATCGTGAACCGCTTCTGGTGCATCAGGGGCATGGCGGCGGGCTGCGCTCGATCTTCTGCCTCGGGCACCTCACGCTGAGCCCAATGATGCGGACCCGGTTGGAGGAGAGGATGAGGCGTCTGCCGGCTGGCTATGCCGCACTCCACGTGCGCAACACGGACATGAAGTCGGACTACCGGCCCATGCTGGCGGAGATCCGCAAGCGCGCCATCAGCGATCTCTTCGTTGCCACAGATGACCGCCGCGTGATCGACGAGTGCCGGGTGGCGCTCTCAGGGACGGCGATCCATTCATTTTCCGATATCCCCGACACCGGCGGCAAGCCCATTCATATCGGCTTCAGCACGGCGGAGGCGGAGGTGCGCAACAGCGATGCCATTCTCGATCTCCTGATCCTGGCGCAGGCGAGGCTGCTGTTCCTGTGCCGGAAGCTGAACAGCAGCGGCCCGCAAATCTCCGGATACGCGCGGCTTGCGTCCCTGCTCAACGAGAACCCGGAATACATCCGCGATCTGATCGGGCAGGCGAACGTCTAGCCCGATCGTCAGCCGATGCGGGCGAAGTTGGCATGCGCCGCGATCAGCCAGCCCTGTTCAGTCCGCCGGAACACCGAAAGGCGCGGCGCTATCGTTTGCACAGGCTTCCCATTGATGGTCTGGTCGATGCGGAGGATATAGCGGGCGACGAGCGTGCCGCCCCCGGACGAGAAGACAAGATCCGAGATCTCCGGCTTGCTGGTCTGCTTCGGCAGCACCGTGAGATATTCCACCTTGCCGTATCCTTGGCCGTCCGAGCGGAGGATCTGGAATTCCGGGGCCAGCACCTTCTCGACGGCGGCGGGATCGCCCGTCTGCAGCGCGTCGAGCCAGGTCATGATCGCCGCATTGGCGTCCTCCCCGGTGACGGCCGAGTCTGCAGCGGAAGGTTGCATGGCCAGGCCGAGGCCGGCCATCCCGGCCAGCAGTGCCAGGCTCACGTCGCGCTTGTTCATGTTGTGGTCCCCCCATGTGACACTGTCGAGGTTAGTTCAGGGAGGTGCCGGGCCGCAACACACTCCCGCCCAAGTTGGTGTGGTAGTTATGCGCCCATGAAAAATCCAATGTCAGCCCTGCGGATTGCCCTGCCATCGGCCGTCTTCATCGCCTGCGCCGCCCTCTCCGCCCAGGCGGAGACGGTGCGTTCGGTCTCGGCCAACTACAATATCGACGTCGGCCCCGTCACCATGACGGAGGTGAAATACCGCCTGAACCTCAACGGGGGAGCGATCAATTCCCGCGCACGGATCGAGAGCAAGGGCATCAGCCGGGTGTTCTCGGAATACAGCGCCAAGGTGGAGGCGGAAAGCGTTGCGAAGGGATCGGCCATCGCCCCGCAGAGCTTCCACCTGGTGCGCCAGCGCGACGACAACACCCGTGAAGCGAAGCTCCGCTGGACGGCGGACGGCATCGACTATGCCCCGCGCGAGAAGAGGCCGGAGCGCCGGGCCCGCATCGACAATGCGCTCAATGACGAGATGGCGGACCCGATGACGGTCGTGCTGCGCATCGGAACGGCGGGAAAGACCCCGTGCCCGACGGTGCAGCAGGTCTTCGACGGCCGCGACGTCTTTGAACTGTCACTGACCGACAAGGGCAGTGGCGAACTCGACGGCGAGCAGGGTTACCGCGGCCCGGTACGCCATTGCGTGGTGAGCTGGACGCCGATAGCCGGCCGTGCGGCTGAAAAGAACGAGCCGCGCGAAAGCTATGACGTGTCTTTCGCGCCGATCGGGGAGTTGCCTTCGGGACAGACGCTGTGGCTGCCTGTGGCGCTGTCGGGCAAGCTCAAGGGCCTGCCCTTCAACGCCTATGTCACCAAGCTGTCGGCGGAGGGCGGCGCCAACAAGGCCGCGAACCAGAATTGAGCGCCATGCGATCATCACGCCACGCCTTCGCCCTGATCGCCGCGCTCTTGTCCACGAGCACTGCCATGGCGGCTGAGGAAACAATGACGGCGCGCGGCAACGAGCCGTTCTGGAACCTGAGCCTCTCTGAAAAGGGCGTCACCTTCGAGGTCATGGGCCAGGAGCAGCGCTTCGAGGCGCCGGGCTTCGAGCGCAGCGTGGTGGACGGCCGCCCGCAGATCACCGCCCGGCAGGGCGGCGAGACCCTTGTGATAACCGTGACGGAGCGCCTGTGCGCCGACACGATGACGGGCATGCCCTTTCCGGTTGGCGTCGAGGTCGAGGTCCGGGGCCAGCGCTTCGTTGGCTGCGGCGGCGACAGCATGACGGCGATCGAAGGCGGCTGGCGCGTGATCCGCCTCGGCACGGACGAGCTTCCGGCGGGCGTCATCGCGACCGTGGTGTTCGGGCGCGACGGTCAGGTGAGCGGCAAGAGCGGCTGCAACCGGTTCTCCGGCCCCTACACGCTCTCGGGCGAGGGGCTGAGCTTCGGCAATCTGGCCCAGACCAAGATGGCATGCGAGTCTCCCGCCATGGAGGTCGAGCAGCGCATGAGCGAACTCATGGCCAAGGTCACGCGCGTCACCCCCGGCGAGAATGGCCAGATCCGCCTGATGACGGGCGACGAGCAGGCGATGGTTCTCGACCGCGCGCTCTAGAAATTCCCAAGTCCACAAGTTATAATTGATGTTGCCGTCTGGTCTTGTAATGGCTGCCGGCATGGCGGGTCAGGAATGGCCAGCTGGATGGTGACTTGGGAATGGACGGATGAAATCACCGCGATACGGACGAAACCTCGAGAAAATCTTCGCGCGTGAAAGCGAGCTGTTTGCATCACGGACGGTGCAATCACGCAATCTTCTGTCGATCGGCCGCGGCGTGATGCCAGATGGCGTGCCGATGGCCTGGATGGCCGGCCTCTACCGGCACCAGCCGATTTTCGTTTCGCACGGATCGGGCAGTCGGTTTCACGACGTCGATGGAAACAGCTATATCGACTTCAATCTCTCCGATCTCAGCAACACCATCGGGCACGGAGAGAATGCGGTCAGCCGCCGCGTTTCAGAGCAGGCGGCGCGGGGAATGCAGTTTCTGTTGCCGGGAGAAGATGCAATCGCGGTATCGCAGGCGTTGCGGGATCGTGTCGGCCTTCCGATGTGGCAGTATACTCTCAGCGCCTCGGCCGCCAATGCCGAGGTGATCCGGATCTCTCGTGCCTACACGGGCAGGCAGAAGGTCGTCATCTTCGAGGGCAAGTATCACGGCCATATCGAGGTCACGATGGCTGAAGGTGGCGGGCCCGGCGCCAATGCGCCTGCGAAACCCGATGGCATGGGCGTCTCGGCCAGTGCCACGGCGGACACCGTCAATGTGCCGCTCAATGATCTTGCTGCGCCCGCCAGCGCGCTTCAGGACAGGGACGTGGCGCTCGTGCTTACTGAACCGGCACTCACCAATTGTTCCCTCGTCCTGCCCGAGCCCGGCTTTCTGCACGAGGCTTACCGGCTAACCAAAGAGACAGGCGCGCTCCTTGCGCTGGATGAAACCCATACCTGGCAGTTCGCATATGGCGGACTTGTTCGGGAGCACGGGCTTTCTGCGGATTTCGTCACGCTTGGCAAGGGACTGGGATCGGGCATGCCGCTGGGGGCCTATGGCATGACGGCCGAGTTGGGCAGGTTCGTTGAGGAAAACCGTGATGTTGACATCGCCAAGGTTCGCGGCCTCGCGATTGGTGGAACAACCTATGGCAGCGCCATCACACTCGCTGCCGCGCGCGCGGTCCTTGAAGAGGTATTGACCGAGGAAGGCTATCGCCGAATGGCGGCGCTGGGGGGCCGGCTCGCTGACGGTATCGACGGGATCATCGCACGGTACAATCTGCCATGGCGGGCGTTTCGCTATGGGCCGCGTTCCGGCTTTTGCCTCGGCGAGCGGTTGCCCCAAAACGCGGAAGATGCTGTTCCTTCACTCGACCGCGCATTCAGCGACGCAAGAAGAGTCTTCATGGCCAACCGCGGCATCTGGGAAGCGATTGCCAGTGCAGGCCCTCAGACCTCCTTCGTGCATACGGAGCCTGACATTGACCGCTATCTGGAGGTGGCGGAAGAGTTCATCGCCGAGATGACCGCTGACTGATGGACCGAACTTGAGGCTGTGCCGGGTTGCAGAATCAGGCTGACGCTGAGTCGGAACTGACTCTACGGGACTCCCGTTCTGATTCGGCTGCTGCGGGATGGCACGCAGCGCGAGTCCAATGTGAGTCGAGTAGAGGAGCGTAAAATGCCGCGGCCCGGTCGTGCGTATTGGAAGGGAGTCTTGCGCCTGTCGCTGGTGTCGATCCCGGTCGAGGTCTACAACGCCGTCGAAACTTCCTCTTCGGTTGCACTCAACCAGATCCACAAGCCATCGGGCAAGCGGGTGAACTACACCAAGACGGTGAAGGGCATCGGCCCCGTCGACACGGCCGACATCGTCAAGGGCTATGAGATCGACAAGGACGTCTATGTGACCCTCGAGGCCGAAGAGATCGAGGGGTTGCGGGTCGAATCCAGGAAGACCCTCGATCTCCAGCAGTTCATCGACGTGAGCGAGATCGACCCGCGCTACTTCGAGAAGCCCTATTACATCGTGCCGGCCGACGAGCAGGCGGCGGAGGGCTATCTGGTGATCCGCGAGGCGCTCACGGACATGAAGAAGCTGGGCGTGGGGCAGATCACCATGTCAGGCCGCGAGCATGTCGTTGCCGTCGGCCCCGTGGAGCAGGGCCTCGTCATGGAGGTTTTGCGCTACAAGGATGAACTGCGCCCAGCGAAGCCCTTTTTCGGCGATCTGCCGTCACTGAAGCGCGACGAGGAGATGGGCGGGCTGGCGCGCGAACTGATCAAGCGGAAGGAGGCACCCTTCGACCCCAGCCGCTTCCATGACAGCTATGCCGAGGCGATGAAGCAGCTGATCGCGGAGAAGGCCAAGGGCAAGCGCATCGTGGCCAGGCCCTCTCCCGCCGCACCCGAGGGCAAGGTGGTGGACCTGCTCGATGCCCTGCGCAAGAGCCTGAAGCCCGGCGGCGAGGCTCAGGCGAGGACGCCGGGGAAGCGCGCAAAGGCGCCGCAGAAAAAGGCCTCCTGAGCGCTCAGCCCTTCGGAACCCACTGCACGGGCGCCACCGACCGGCCTGAACGTGCCGCCTCATAGGCGGCCTCGACCAGCGCATAGGTCTTGAGGTTGTCCTCGCCCGAGGTGTCGGCGGGCAGCCCGTCGCGCACGCACTGGAACATGTGGCGGTTGGTGTGCAGCACGGCTTCCTGCGAGACGTGCCAGGGCCTGCTGGTCCAGTGGAGGAGGGGGCCGCCCACCTGGTCCTCGAAGGTCAGCCCTTGCGTGGTCACGATCATCCTCTCGCCCTTGGTGAGGATCACTGTGCCGCCGTCGCCCTCGATCTCCAGCATGGTTTCGGGGAAGGGGTCGTTGCCGCGCTTGGCGCCATAGGTGGCCTCCACCACCGAGACCGCGCCGGAGGTGTGGCGCATCAGGATGGTTGCCGTGTCCTCCGCGCGGATCTTCGGATTGCGCTTCTGCGTCTCGCAGGAGAGATGCGCGACCTCGCCAAGGAAATAGCGCGCGAGATCGAGGATGTGGATGCCGACGTCCTGGATGACCAGCTTCTCCTCCTCGGCGAGATAGGGCTGGCCGCGATAGACGTCGAAGCCCGTGCGCCAGGAGAGCCGCGCCCAGTTGGGCGTGCCGATCGTGCCCTGATCCAGCACCTTCTTCACCGCGCGCATGGCGCTGGCGAAGCGGAAGTTCTCATGCACGGCGAGCCAGGCGCCATGGCGGCGCGCCTTCTCGACGATGGCGATGCACTCCTCCCAGGTGGGCGCGAAGGGCTTCTGAACGACTGCCGGAACCCCACGCTCGGCGGCAATGGCGGCAAGTTCCTGGTGCGTGTCCATGCGGGTGGCGATGTCCAGCATGTCGATCTTCACCGTGTCGAGCATCTGGCCCATGTCGGTGAAATGCGGCACGCCGAATTTCGCGCCTGCCGCCTCGGCCCGTGCGGGATCGCGGTCGCAAACGGCGGTGAGGAGCGCTCCCTCCGGCTTGAGGTCTGCCCAGGCATGGAGATGATTCTGGGCGTAGAAGCCACACCCCACCATGCCGACTGCCACCGTCTTCTGCCCCATTGCCGTCCCCCGTCATGTTTTGATTTGGAGGGATGTTGCTGGCGTATCCCACGTCTGTCAACGCCGCAGCACCGCAAGGAACCCCTACCCCTTGTGGGGAGGGGCAGGGGTGGGGGTCGGGCGATGCTTCAGGTCCTGGCTTAGCGAGATGCTCCGGCATCCCTCCCCACAAGGGGGAGGGAGACATCATCCGCGTTCAGATGATTGTACGGCTGTGCCGTCACAAGCGGGTGCGCAAAAACAAGGGCTAGAACTCCTCCCAGCGGCCATCGTCGGCGGCCGCGTGGGGCTGGGAATTGCTGGCCCCCGCGGCAGCGAGCTTCTTGCGGGCAGGGGCCCTCGGCACCGGCCGGTGCGCCTCGCGTGCCTGCTCGGCCCTGGCGATAATGGTGCCGGCGGCCGTCGTGAAGCGCGAGACGATCTGCGCCAGTTCGGCCGATTGCTGCGTCAGGGTGCCGGTGGCGGCGGTGGCCTCCTCCACCATGGCGGCGTTCTGCTGTGTCACATGGTCCATATGGTCGACGGCGGTATTGACCTCCTGAAGGCCGGTCGCCTGCTGCTCAGCGCTGCGTGCGATCTCGTTCACGATGCCATTGATCTCGTTCACCCGCTCGATGATCTGGCGGAGCGAGGTGCCGGTTTCAGCGACCAATTGCACGCCCTCCTGCACCTGGTGGCGCGAGGTGGAGAGGATGCCCTTGATCTCCTTCGCCGCCTCGGCCGAGCGCTGGGCAAGTGCCCTGACCTCGGATGCGACGACGGCGAAGCCCCGGCCCGCGTCGCCGGCGCGCGCGGCCTCCACGCCTGCGTTGAGCGCCAGAAGATTGGTCTGGAAGGCGATCTCGTCGATGACGCCGATGATCTGGCTGATCTCCTGGGACGACTTCTCGATGCCCTGCATGGCCTCCACGGCGCGCTTCACCACGACGCCCGACTTGTCGGCGTCCTCCTTGGCGGCGGTCACCATGTTGCGCGCGTGCTGGGCGCCTTCCGCCGTCTTCTTGACGGTCGAGGTGATCTCCGCCACGGCGGCCGCCGTCTGCTCGAGGTTTGCCGCCTGGTTCTCGGTGCGTCGCGAGAGATTGTCGGAGGCCTGGGCGATCTCCTCCGTGCCCGACTTGATGCCGAAGGAGCCGCGCTTCACGGTGTTGATCGTCTCCGTCAGGCTGTCGGCCGCGGTGTTGAAGTGAAGGCGCAGCCGGTCCAGCGCATCGGGGAAGGGCTGCTCGATACGGTGGGTCAGGTTGCCCTGGGCGAGGTTTTCCAGACCCTCTCCGAGGACCGTGATGATCTCCCTCGCATTGTCTTCGTTGCGGCGGACCTGCAGCGCCTGGTCCTTGAACACGGCCAGCGCGCGCGCCATCTCGCCCACTTCATCGCCGCGCGTGTTGTAGGGCACCTCCTCCTCGAGCCGGCCAGCGGCGAAGCGCGCCATGACGCCTGACATGCTGGTGATCGCCCGTACCACGAAGTGGTGCGCGGCAAAGAGCAGGAGCGTGACGATGATTGCGATCGCGGTATTGAAGGCGGTGACGCGGAAGAGATAGCTGCTTGCCTGTACGATGCTCTGCTCCTGGATGGCGGTGGCCCTCTCTCCGATCCGGGCAGCCTGTTCAGACATGTAGGCGCCGAAGTCGATGAAGTCCTCGCTCATTCGTGCGGCGATGACGTCGACGGCGGCGTCATCGCCGCGCTCGATCGCCGGGAGGACGGCGTTGCGGAAGTCGGACCAGAACCGGCTGTTGTAGCGCTCGACCTCGGCCAGGAAGGCCTGTGAGTCCTTCTCGCTCATGATGTCGATGGCGGCGATGTTTTCCTTCCAGTGGTCAATCCTCCGACGGTAGTCGGCCTCGATCATGTCGATCCGGGCCCTCAGCTGCTCCTTGAGTTCCGGCCTCGCCTCGAGAATTTGCATGTAGGCGAAAGGCTCCGCCGGATAGAGCGGCGGTGGCAGGATGTCGGCAATCAGGTCCTTGCCCTCGGCGATCCGGGTGTAGTTGTCGCTGCCGATCTTGATGTCGTTGATCGACCTGTGCGTCTGAAGGCCGAGGAAGATGAGGAAACCGACGATGACCATGCCAAAGGCGATCATCAGCCGTTGAATGGTGAATAGGCTGTTCTTCATGTTGTCCTGCCGTGTCGTTCCCGTGGGTTGCGTGGTGAGGGTGATGGCGTGGCTCAGGGCGCCTGCTTCTCGGCGGCGCCGAGGGCGTCGAAAAGGATGCGCGCGCCGGGTGGCGTCGTGTTCGGCGGCTCGAAGGCGGCGCCATAACGCGGCGGAATGCCCCAGCGCAGGATGAGGCGAACCTCGCCCAGCACCTCTTGGCGCACCATGATCGGCTCGCAGGGTTTCAGTCCGAGCAGCGGGTCGGCCGTGAAGCCGATGCCGCCTGCCGAGATGTTGATGATGCGGATGCCGGTTTCGCCATGGCTTGTGACGAGCACCGCCGCAAGGTCGCAGCTGCGCCTGTCGAGCCGGCGAAGGTCAAACGGCCGGACGGCGCGCGCTTGTCCATCCTCCCCCCGGTCAAAAATCATGTAAGGCCCCGCGATTCCTGCCGGGGAGGACCCTAGGCGGGTAACGTTGTGCCAAGCTTGAGGAGAACGGCTATCCGTCTTCCCTTCCATTTTGCAATCCGCAGACGACTAACTCTCCAGGGCTGGAACACTGCTGTACCGCTGCATTAACCCCGTGCAAGAATCTCGCTCCGACGTCGGAGAACCGAAGCGGAGAGGCACGCAAGCAAGACGTGCATGCCTCTGCGCATCATGTACCGAACCGCGCCGGTAATCCTTTGAGTTGTATGCCGTTCTTGTATCCTAGGAGCGTTGGCTTGGGCGAGGGCGCTGGCCGAGTGTCCCGCAAATGCCCTGGAGATGACGCCGCCGGCTGCCGCGAAAGAGTCTTGGACAGGCATTGAGTTTCTAGTAACTGTTATGGTCATGAAAAGGCGGGCGGCAATAGCATCCGGATACGTGCTCGCGGTGGCGCTAAGCGGCTCCGTGGAAGCAGGGGAGGTGGCGATCGCCAAGACCCCGGCCGTCATGCACTATGCGCCGGTCTCGACCGTCGGGCAGCTCGTCGATCTTCCGCCCATCACGAAAATCTCTGACGACGCGCTGCTGACCGCCACCGAGATCAATGCCATTGCCAAGAGGGACAAGTTCACGGTCTTGCCCGCGTCCTATACCGTGCCGGACGGACCGGTTCGCCCCGTACCAACCGACCGTCCCGTCGAGAACTTCGTCAACAAGCTCGATTACAATCTGCAGCGCATCGACGTTTCGGCTTACGGCGACTACAGTTTTGATGTGTTCTGGCATCAGGCAAGATCCGTGCAGTGGGACATTCTGGCACTCTATGGCGGTGTCACCCTGTTCGGCATCAACAACTGGGACTGGGGCACCTCCGGCTATCATATCGAAAACGAGGGCTGGTTCGGTACGGACACCAAGTATGGCGGCATGGACAAGCTCGGTCATGCCTATACCGGCTATGTCATCTCTCAGTACTTCTCGCAGCGCATCGCACACACCGTGGATGATCCGACGAATGCGGCGATCACCGGCGCGCTCCTAGGCATGGGTTTCCAGACCTACATCGAGTTCTTCGATGGTTTCGCAGGACAGCATGGATTTTCATACGAGGACATGATCGCCAACGGCATCGGCGCGTCGTTCTCGTTCCTGCGCGACACCGTTCCGGGCCTGCGCGACAAGCTGGACTTCCGCCTCGAATACTGGGGTGCCTCCGATTACCATGAATGGAGCCCTGCGACCGACTATGACGGTCAGCGCTATCTCCTGGCCCTCAAGCTCTCCGGCTTCGAGGAACTGGAGGATTCGCCCCTGCGCTATGTCGAGCTGCAGGCGGGCTATTTCACCGAGGGCTATACCGACCAGACCCGCGATGCGGGCGTGGATCCGGAGCGCAAGCCCTATGTCGCAATCGGTCTCAACCTGAATGAACTGCTGGGCATGGCGCCTGAGGTCGCGAACACGCTGCCCGGCCATGCGGCGAGCACGCTGTTCGAGTACTGGCAGCCGCCCTACACATACGTTGCGACCGCTTACCACGACTGAGATCCGAAACGTATCGCTCGGACAGACGGAGGGTCAGTATCCGTGTCGCGTAATTCCCCCGAGACCAGGCCCGCCAGGCGACGCGCTCCGATGATGCCATGGAGCGTCCGGCGCTCGCTCCTCTCCGCCGCCAACACAATCGATCTCAAGGCCCGCCAGGTCCTGTTCCATGCCGATGATCCGGGCGACGGCTGCTATTTCCTGCGCGACGGCGTGGTCAAGGCCTCCGTCGTCTCCAAGGATGGGCAGGAGCGCCTGTTGGCCGTCATGGGTCCGGGCGCGTTGATCGGCGAACTCTCGCTGTTCGACGACCGGCCGCGCTCGGCGGCGATCACCGCGCTGAAGCCCTGCCGATTGCTGCACCTCTCGAAAGGCTCCTTCTTCCGCGTTGCCGATGCCAATCCGCTGGTCTACCGCGAGGCGCTGAAGATCCTGGCGCGGCGATTGCGGGAGACCAACCAGTCCATGGTGGCGCAGGGCACGGTTCCGGTGGTTGGGCGGGTGGCGCGCGCCTTCGCCTCGCTGGCGCAGGGGCTGGGGGAGGAGCGCCCCGGCGGAAAGATCCTGATCGCCAACAAGATCACCCAGACCGACATCGCGGGCATGGCGGGCGTAGCCCGTGAGAATGCCAGCCGCGCGATCAACGACCTCCTGCGTGACGGCGTGCTGGGCCGCGAGGGCAACTACTACGTGGTCGCCCGCATGGAGGAACTGCTGGACCTCGCCGAGATCTGATCTCAGCCCTGGCTTTCCAGCAGCCTGTCCACCAGGGTTTCCATGTCGGAGGCCTCGGCATTGGCGAAGGCGATGCGCAGGTAGCGCTCCTGCCCCGGCCCGAACATCGAACCGGGCAGGCACAGCAGGTCATGCTCGCCCGCCAGCCGGATCGCCACCTGCTTTGCCGTTTCATCCGTGAAGGGATGTCTGACATAGGCGAAGAGCGCGCCCGAACTGACAAGCTCGTAGCGCAGTCCGGCTCGGCCGAAAGCCTGCCTCAGCGCTTCGAGCCTGCCGTTCATCATGGCGATCTTGCCCTTCTTCCAGCCCTCGAGCGCGGTGAGCGCGAAGAGGGCGGCGCGCTGCGAGATGTGCGCGGGGCAGATCGCAAGGCAGTCGAGGATCTTCTCCACCTCGCCCAGCACGCGCGGGGATGCGGTGATCGCGCCGATCCGGTAGCCCGTCATCGCATAGGCCTTCGAGAAGCTGTAGAGATGGATGAAGGACTCCTCCCAGCCCGGCTCCGCGAAGAGAGGATGCGCTGGTGCTTCGCCCTCGCGGAAATCCTTGTAGGTCTCGTCCATCACCAGCGCGATGCCGCGCGAGCGCGCGAGCGCGAAGAAGGAGGCGATCACGTCCGGCGGATAGATGGCGCCCGTCGGGTTGTTGGGCGAGCAGAGCACGATGGCGCGCGTGCGCTCGTCGATGAGCTTCGCCGCGTCCTCGGGGCGGGGATGGCTGAGGCCCTCCGCCACGGCCGGAATGAAGCGCGCCTCGATCCCCAGCATGCCGAGCCACATGGTGTGATTGAAGAAATAGGGCACGGGCACGATCACATTGTCGCCCGCTGTGGCAATCGCCATCATGGCGGCGGAAAAGGCCTGGTTGCACCCCTGCGTGACGCAGACATTCTCCGCCGCGACCGTGCCGGCATAGTCCTCGGAGAAATGGCGGGCGATCGCCTCGCGGAGCGCCGGGAGCCCGAAGATGTCGGTGTAGAGATCGATGCCCGGCTCATGCGCCAGCCGCGCCACTTCCGCGTTGAGGTCCTCCGCCGCGCGCCAGCTGGGCACCGCCTGCGACAGCATCAGGGTCTTGCGGTTGCGAAGGCCGTGCCGGAGCCAGCCCTGCGCTTCCATGATGGGAGGTGCCTCGATCCTGTGGATGGCGGGATTGACGGCGTATGTCATGATGGGGCACCAACAACTCGAAATGACGCGGGATACGCCGGAAGATGCCGGTCGCCGCCAGGAGGTGCAAGCATGAAAGCGATCCGGTTCAGCGAAACGGGCGGGCCCGAGGTGATGAAGCTCGCCGACGTCGATGTCGAGCGTCCGGGTCCCGGCCAGGTCAGGGTGCGGCAGACCGCGATCGGCCTCAACTACATCGACACCTACCATCGTTCCGGGCTCTATCCGGTGCCGCTGCCTTCGGGGCTCGGCCTCGAGGCGGCGGGCGTCGTGGAGGAGGTGGGCGAGGGGGTGACGAGCCTCAAGGCCGGAGACCGCATCGCCTATGGCGTGGGGGCACTCGGCGCCTATGCCGAGGTGCGCAACCTCCCGGCCAATCGCATCACCAGGCTTCCCGCCGGCATCTCGGACGAGACGGCCGCCGGCATGATGCTGAAAGGCATGACCGTGCGCTACCTGCTGCGCGCCACCTACAAGGTGCAGCCGGGAGAGACCATCCTGCTCCATGCGGCGGCGGGCGGCGTCGGCCTGATCCTCAGCCAGTGGGCGAAGGCGCTGGGCGTCACGGTTATCGGCACGGTGGGATCGGATGCGAAGGTGCAGATCGCGCGGGAGCATGGCTGCGACCACGTGATCAATTCCACCACGGAGGACACGGTTGCGCGTGTGAAGGAGATCACCGGCGGCAAGGGTGTGCCCGTGGTCTATGACGGGGTGGGGCAATCGACGTTCATGACGTCGCTCGACTGCCTCAAGCCGCGCGGCCTGCTCGTCGTCTTCGGCAATGCCTCGGGTCCGGTGAAGGCCTTCGACCTGGGCCTCCTCGCGTCGCGCGGCTCGCTCTATGTCACGCGGCCGACGCTCATGACCTATACGGCTACAGATGCGGACCTGAAGGAGACGGCGGAGGATCTGATGGCGATGGTCGAGAGCGGCAAGGTGAAAATCCCGGTGAACCAGCGCTATCCCCTGGCCGAGGTGGTGCAGGCCCACCTCGACCTCGAGAGCCGCAAGACCACGGGAACGACCGTCCTCATACCATGACGGCGCAGCCGAAGCCGAACCTGAAGGAGAAGCTTCAGCTCCTCGAGCGCTTCCTCGCCAAGGGCGATCTCGGTGCGGCGGAATCGACCGCGCGCCTGCTGCTCGCCGCCTATCCGCGGCGCAGCGAGGTGGGCGACGCCATGGGCCGCGTCCTGCTGCAATCAGGGCGGCCCGAACTTGCGGAAGAGCACCTGCGCCGGGCCGCCGAGTCTGAGAAGACCAATGCCGATTACCGGCTGGAACTTGGCCAGTGCCTTCTCCTCATGGGCCGCGTCGTCGAGTCGGAGGCGCAATATGAGCGGGCGCGCGCGCTTGCACCCAGGAGTCACCGCGTGAACTGGAGGTGGGGCGCCT
>JADCDC010000356.1 GCA_020252385.1 Aestuariivirga sp. | reverse complement strand
TGCCTGCGGAGAGAATGCGGTGGCTCCGCAATAGTTCCGCGTTCGAAGGGTCAGGTGGTCAGGGCGAGGCGCCGGTCACGCAGGCGCAGGAGATGCCAGACGATGACGACGCCCACTGCCTTGCTGGCGATTTCCGTCGCGAAGGCGGCCGGCGTCAGGTAGCCCGCGAGATACTGGAAGGCCAGCGTGTCGAGCGGGATGGCGAACAGGCTGGAGATCAGGATGCGCTGGCTCAGCGGGCGGCGCAGGAAGGAATAGACGCCCCAGTCGGCCGATTCCGAAATGATGAAGGCGGTGATCGAGGCCACGGCGATGACGGGGTCCACCATGAACCAGGTGATGACGCCGCCCAGCGCCGTGGCGATGAGCACGGAGTGGCCGAGCTCGCGCTGCGCATAGTCGCGCAGCACGAACACGAAGCCGACCACGATGTTGGCAAGGTAGAGATCGCCCAATGGCGTCGCCCATGGCGGGATCGCCGTGAACATCCAGTTCACGAGAACGATCGAGGCGACGTAGAGGGCGGTCCACGCCATCGGGTGTCAGCCGACGATCTCGTCGGGCTTGAACACCTGGCCGATCTCGATCGCGGCGTTCTCGGGCGAGTCCGAGCCATGCACCGAGTTGGCCTCGATCGATTCCGCGAACTCCTTGCGGATGGTGCCGGGCGCGGCGTTGGCGGGGTTGGTGGCGCCCATCACCTCACGGTACTTGGCCACCGCGTTCTCGCCCTCCAGCACCTGCACCACGATGGGGCCGGACATCATGAAGGTGACGAGGTCCTTGAAGAAGGGGCGCTCCTTGTGGACGCCGTAGAAGGCCTCCGCTTCGGCCTTGCCCCACTTGACGCGCTTCTGCGCCACGATGCGAAGCCCCGCGCCCTCGATCTTGGCGTTGATGGCGCCCGTCAGGTTGCGGCGGGTGGCGTCCGGCTTGATGATCGAGAAGGTGCGTTCGATGGCCATGAAAATCCCCTTGGTCTTGCTATGGAATGGAATGGGCCGCCGTATAGCGGCGGCCCGGTCCACATGCAAGCTCAAGGTCCAAAGGGGCTAATCCAGCTCGCCCACCAGTGCGGTGATGCGGGCAAGCGAGACGCGGCGGTTCTCGGCCTCCGCCTGAAGCGTGGGGATCTTCAGGTAGCGCTCGCCAAGCCCCACGGTCTTGAGGTTTTCCTCGGGGATCACGTAATAGGTGGTGAGCGCCTCCTTCACCGCCGCCGCCCGCTCGCGCGAGAGCCTGAGGTTCGAAGCGTCGGAGCCCACGGCGTCGGTGTGGCCCTCGAGCAGAAACACCTCGTCCGGGTTCTTGGCCAGGATGCGCTCCAGGACCTGCGCGATGCGGTCCAGCTTCTCGATCTCCTCCTCGCGCAGGAAGCCCTCGCCGAATCCGAAGTTCACGGTGTCGATCTCGATCCGCGTCACCGCGTCCCGCGCCTCGGGCGAGCGCTCCATCTCGTCCACCGTGTAGCGGCGCTCCACCTTGCGCCGGGGCGGCGCCACGATCACCCGCTCGAGTTCCTCGTCGTCGACCTCGGCCGCGAAGACGTCATCGCGGTACACGTAGTCAGGATCGTAGTCGTTGCCGATCTCGTAATCGAACTCGAAATCGCCGCGGCGCAGGCGCTCGGCGCGAGCCTGGCGCTCCTCCAGCATCTGCCGGCGCAGGTAGCGGCGGTCACGCTCCAGCGCGCGGCGCCATGCCTCGCGCTCCGCTGCGTCGTAGCGCTCGTCGCGGATCACGTCGCGGTAGATGTCGATGCGGCGGATGAGCTCGTCATCCTCCAGCGCGCCCGGCGGGCGGCGGTCTTCGAGCACCACGCGCACGTCGGTGGTGTTGACGTTGGTGTTGACGTTCGCGTTGTTGTTGGTGGTGGTGGTGGTGGTCGTGGTGTCGTTGCCGCTTCCCTGGGGCGGGCGCTGGCCGGAGCCTTCATCCTGCCTAACCTCGCGGCGCAGCACCTGGCGCTCGGCGGCAAGCTTCTTGCGAAGCGCATCCCGCGTCTCGGGCGAAAGCTGGCCGCTGGCGAGAAGGTCACGCATGCCCGACAGGCGCTGGCGCAACTCGCGCCGGCTCATATCGCGCACATCGGCATCGTCCTCCAGCAAGGCGCGCGCCTGGCGCTCCAGCGCGGGGTCGACCGTCACTTGCTGGTCCGGCTGCGGCGGCGGCTGTTCAGCGGCCGGCTGCTGCGGCTGCTGGGGCTGCTGCGGCTGCTGGGGCTGCTGGGCCTGCTGCTGATCCTGCTGCTGAGCGGGGGGTGGCTGCGGCGGCGTCTCCGTCTCCGCGGCGGTGTCGCCATCATTCGCGCTGCGCAGCGCCGTGCGGGCATCGCGGATCACGGCGCGCAGGGCCTGGCGCTGCTCGGGCGACAGGCCGTCGCTGCGCGCAAGTTCGGTGGCACGCTGCAACTGCTGGCGCAGCTCGTCCTCGCTGAGCTGGTCAGCCGGCTTGACCGACTGGAGGAACGCCGCGACCTCGGGCGAGGCCTCGGGCTGCGCCGGGGGCTGCTCCTGCTGGACCTGCTGCTGCGGTTCAGGCTGCGGCTCGGGCTGGGCCTGCTGCTCGGGCTCCGGTTGCGGCTCCGGCTGGGCCTGCTGCTGCGGTTCGGGCTGCGGCTCCGGCTGTGGCTCGGGCTGAGCCTGCTGCTCGGGCTCGGGCTGCGGCTGCACCTCCGGCTGGGGAGCAGCGGCCTGCTGGCGGCGCTCGATCTCGGCGGTGAGGCCGGCAATCTCCTGGGCAAGCTCCTGCGCCAGTTCGGGTGGCAATCCCTCCGTGCGCTCGAGGCGCTTGGCGCGGGTGAGGCGCTGTTGCAGGCGCTCGTCGTCGAGCCGCGAGAGATCGCGCCCGCCGGCGAGGAACCGGCGGATCTGTTCGAGATCCGGTGCGGCAACCTCGGTTTCCGCCTGCGCGAGCCGCATCAAGGGCTCCGCGCTGGCCGCCGTTCCGGCCGTTGCGAGCGGCGCCGCGACGAAAACCGCCAGGCTGATCAGGCTCGCATGCAAGGGGACAATTCTCATTCCACCACTCCGCTCTTCTTCCAGGGGCGCACAACGCCCGTTGCGTCATCGGAGTTCCTTATCAACTCATGGCTTGTCCAAAGTGAGGGGGGATTGCGAAGGCCTCGCCACAAGTCTGAACGCCAGACAACAAGGCAAAATCAGGGCAGCCCCACAAGTGATTTGCAATGCGCCGCGCCGGCGCACTAAATCCAGGAAAATCAGCAGAGTTAGGAGTGCATGCCATGCCAACCCGCCGCAGCCTCATCGCGTCCATCGCCGTCATGGCCCTCGCCCCGGCCGCCCGAGCCTCGACAGGACAGCCTTTCTTCTACCGGAGCCCGGGTTGCGGCTGCTGCCACCTTTGGACGGAGCGCATGGCAGAGGCCGGGCTCCCGGTCCTGATGGAGGACAGCGACGACCTTGCCGGCCTTTCCGCCCGGTTCGGCATTCCGGCCGGCCTCGAAGGCTGCCACGTGGGCGAGATCGGGGGTTATGTCGTCTCCGGCCATGTGCCCCCCGCCGACATCAAGCGCCTGTTGTCGGAGAAGCCCGCGGCGCGCGGCCTCGTGGTGCCCGGCATGCCCATTGGCTCACCCGGCATGGAGATGGGAGACCGGGTCGACCGCTATGACGTGCTGCTCCTCGCGCCGGATGGAACGACCAGCGTCTTCGCCACGCATGGTTGATGTCAGGTGAGCCCGATCGCCGTCAGCGCCTTCTACAAGTTCTTGCCCCTCGCGGAGGCAGCTGAATTGCGTGCGCCACTCCTCGCCGCGGCACGCCGGCACGGCATCAGGGGCACCATCCTGCTCGCGCCCGAAGGCATCAACGGCACCATCGCCGGGACGCCGGACGATCTCTCCGCCATGATGCGCCACATCCGGAACCTGCCGCCCTTCCACGATCTGGAGAGCAAGGAGTCCCATGCGGAGGAGATGCCCTTCGGGCGCATGAAGGTGCGCCTCAAGAAGGAGATCGTCACCATGGGTGTTCCGGGCGTCGATCCCGCCGCCTCGGCCGGAAACTACGTGGCGCCCGAGAGCTGGAATGCGCTGATCTCGGACCCCGAGGTGCTGGTGATCGACACCCGCAACAGCTTCGAGGTGGCGGCAGGAAGCTTCAAGGGCGCCATCGACCCGGGCACCCGGAGCTTCGGCGAATTTCCCGCCTTCGTGGAGCGTGCACTCTCAGGCCAGCAGCACCGGAAGATCGCGATGTTCTGCACCGGCGGCATCCGCTGCGAGAAGGCCACGAGCTTTCTCCGCGCCCGCGGCTTCCAGGACGTCCATCACCTGAAGGGCGGCATCCTGAAGTATCTGGAGACGATCCCGGCCGGCGAAAGCCTGTGGCAGGGCTCGTGCTTCGTCTTCGACGGGCGCGAGGGCCTCACCCACGGCCTGGCAATCGCGCCGAAGGCCTCCTGATCAGCCGGTCCAGCCGAGGCCCGCCGCCACGCAGTTCATGGTCATGAGGAGCGGCATCATCAGCTTGTCGCCGCCATTGCCGCGGCGGGTTTCCTTGAGGAGCTGCACCTGCCAGCGATTGGCCTGGTCGACCATCGGGCGCACCCGCTCGAAACGGCGCTGCAGCCCCTCGAAGCGTTCGCACAGCCGCTTCTCGCCGGTGAGTTCGAGGATGGTGCGGGAGGTGCGCTGGTGCTCATGCCGGATCAGCGCGAAGAGCCGCTCGGCCGATGTGCGGTCGGTCACGAGCTCCGCGTACTGCTCGGCAACACCCATGTCAGCGAGGTAGAGCGACTTCTCGACCTCATCGACCGCGAGGCGGAAGCCGCGCGAGCGCGTGTACATGTCGCGGAGCAGTTTCATGCCCTCGGCACCCCGCGGCACCAGGAAGTCGTCAAAGGCATAGCCGAGGCCATACCAGCCGGTGAGCAGGTGTCGGTTCTGGCTCCAGGCGAAGACCCAGGGAATGGCGCGCAGGTCGCCGATGCCCTTGGCGCCGAAGCGGCGAGCAGGCCGCGAGCCGAGCTTCAGGTTGGCGAGTTCCTCCACCGGCGAGGCCTGGTGGAAATAGTCGAGCAGCGCCTTGTCCTCGGCGAGCTTGCGGTAGTGGCGGAAGGACGCCTGCGCGATCCATTCGACGGCACCCTGATGCTCGGGGTTGACCTTGAGTTCCTGCTCGTCGATCGACTTCAGCGTATGGATGAAGACGCTTGCCGCGAGGATCTCGAGGTTATGCTGTGCCGTGCCGCGGTTGGCGAACTTCGACGAAACGACCTCACCCTGTTCGGTGACGCGCATGCGGCCATCGATGGTGCCCGCCGGCTGGGCGGCGATGGCACGGCCAGTGGGCGCCCCGCCGCGGCTCACCGAGCCGCCGCGCCCATGGAAGAAGCTGATCGCAACACCCGCCTCCCTGCCGAGCCGGATAAGGCCACGCTGGGCCTCGAACAGCTCGAAGCTGGCGCAGAAGAGCCCGCCATCCTTGTTCGAGTCCGAATAGCCCAGCATCACCTCCTGGCGGCCGCCGTTGGCGGCGACCGAACTCTTCACCACGGGGTGTGCCAGCAGGTTCCGCATGATCTCGGGTGCCGCGCGCAAGTCGTCGATGGTTTCGAACAGCGGTACCACGCGGATGCGGCAGGTCTCGCGCGCCGTCTCGTCGGCGAAGAGGCCGCTGTACTTGGCGAGGAGATAAAGTCCCAGCACGTCGCTCGCATGCTGGGTCATCGACAGGATGAAGGCGCCGACGGCCTGCGGGTCCGGCCCGTCGATCGTGTCGCGGATCAGTTCGAGAAGGCTGAGAAGCTCCCGCGCCTCCTCTGACACGCCGCGGAACTGCGGCAGGAAGCCCAGAGGCTTGTCGAGCTCCGCCTCGATCCAGTCCTGCCACGCGCGGGTTCCGGGTTCCGGCCCCTCGCTCTTCTCCAGCGGGTTCAGCTTGCGCCAGATTTCCTTCAGCACGCGGTTGATCACCGTGGTGTTCTGGCGGATGTCGAGGCTGACAGAGCGGAAGCCGAAGGTTTCGACTTCCCAGCGCACCGGCCGCACCAGCGTCGCGGCAATCGAGACCGAGTGCATCTGCGCCAGTGCCTCTTCCGCCGCCAGCAATTCGCCGATGAGTTCGTCGGTGTTGCGGAACCCCGTCCCCTTGGCGGTCGGGGAGAAGGTAGCGTTCAGCCGCCGCCGCAGCGCTGTGAAGAACTGGCGGAACGGCTCATGCATGTTGCGGCTGGCGATCGACTTGGGGCTGCCGGACAGCGCCACCTGCTGGCCCACGCGCTCGAGGAACTCCGCCGGGAAGGCGATTTCCTGGGAGCTGAGCGAGACGAGCTGCGCCATCTCGTTCAGCCGGTGATCGAGCCGCTCCACGATGGCGTCGCGGTTCTCCTTCAGCGCATGGCGGGTCACATCGACGGTGACGAAGGGATTGCCGTCCCGATCGCCGCCGATCCAGGAGGAGTAGCGCAGCGGCGGGCGCACCCGGCAGGGCGTTTCGGGATAATGCCGCTGCAACGCCGCCTCGAGGAGGTCGCAGAGCGAGCCCGTCCGGTCGAACAGCGCTTCCTTGAAGAAGTGCAGGCCCCAGTGGATCTCCTGCTCGACGGTGGGCTTCTCGAGCCGGATCTCGCCCGTGAGCCAGAGAAGGTCGATCTCGTTGCGGAGCGCCTTCAGCAGGCCGGCGCGCTCGCGCGGGGTCCAGCGCGGGCTTTCAAGCTCGTAGAGCTTCAGATAGATGCGGCGGTGGATTTCGAGGACAGTGACGCGCTTGGCTTCCGTCGGATGCGCCGTGATTGTGGGCTGGACGTCGATGGTGTCGAGCGCCTTCTGCACCGCCTCGGGCGGGACATTGGCGGCGGCAACCGTCGCGAAGGCATGGGAGAAGGAGCCGGGCACCTGGTCCGGCCCGCTCCGGTTCTCCATCTGCCGCCGGTTGCGCATGGCGGCGTTTTCCTCGGCAATGTTCAGGAGCTGCAGCCAGATGCCGATGACCTGGAGCGCGTGCTCGATCAGGTCCTGCGGAAGGTCGTGGGCGTTCGCCGGCTCGTCGATCACGGCGAGCACGCGCGGCTCGCGCACCCGGATGACCTGGCGGAGCAGGTCCCGCAGCATCATGGTGATCTCGTCCTGATAGGCCATGTCGGCCGGAGCGGCGTATGCCGACCTTGCACTCTGTACGACGTTCACGTGATGTGCGCTCCTCAATTCCCCTCAGGATTTGTGCGGTGCAACACCGGTCAAGTCAATACTGTTTTCGGCCAGATCGCATTGGGAATGACAGAAATCGCCCGTCCCGCTAGAAGCGCGCCATGCTGCACATCAACGGATTGACATACAGGATCGGCGGCCGCCTCCTGCTGGAGGACGCCTCGGTCGCCGTGCCGGAAGGCCACAAGGTGGGCATCGTGGGCCGCAACGGTGTTGGCAAGTCCACGCTGTTCAGGCTGATCCTGGGCGACGTTCCGGCGGAATCCGGCAGCATCACGCTGCCGCGGAACGCGCGGATCGGAACGGTTGCGCAGGAGGCGCCGGGCGGGCCCGAAAGCCTGCTCGAAACGGTCATGGCGGGCGATCCGGAACTCGCCGCCCTCTCCGCCGAGGCCGAGACCGCGACCGACCCCCACCGGATCGCCGAGATCCAGATGCGCCTTGCCGACATCGAGGCGCACACGGCCAATGCCCGCGCTGCGACCATCCTCACCGGGCTCGGCTTCTCGGAGCAGGCGCAGCAGGGCCCCTGCTCGGCGCTCTCCGGCGGCTGGCGCATGCGCGTGGCGCTCGCCGCGGCACTCTTTGCCAAGCCCGACGTCCTGCTGCTCGACGAGCCCACCAACTACCTGGACCTCGAAGGCACGATCTGGCTCAAGAGCTTCATCCGCGACTATCCGCACACCATCGTGCTGATCA
>JADCDC010000355.1 GCA_020252385.1 Aestuariivirga sp. | reverse complement strand
CTCTGCGGGGCACCCATCGTCATGTCCACGATCCTTAACGCGCCGGCTGAGGAGAAGCGCCCGCTCAGCCAGAAGGTCGAGTTCTTCACCGCCGCAGCACCCCCGCCCGAGGTGGTGCTCGCCGCCATGGCGGAGGCGGGCTTCAACGTGACGCATCTCTATGGCCTCACCGAAACCTATGGCCCCGCGGTGGTCAATGACTGGAAGGCGGACTGGGACCTGCTCGACGGCCCGCAGCGTGCCGCGAAGAAGGCGCGCCAGGGTGTGCGCTACCATGCGCTGGAAGACCTCACCGTGATGGACCCCGAGACCATGCAGCGCGTGCCCGCCGACGGCGAGACCATGGGCGAAGTCATGTTCCGCGGCAACATCGTGATGAAGGGATATCTCAAGAATCCCAAGGCGACGGCCGAGGCGTTCCGCGGCGGCTGGTTCCATTCGGGTGACCTGGGCGTGCTGCACCCCGATGGCTACATCCAGCTCAAGGACCGCTCCAAGGACATCATCATCTCGGGCGGCGAGAACATCTCCTCGATCGAGGTGGAGGACGTGCTCTACAAGCACCCCGCGGTGCAGGCGGCCGCCGTCGTGGCGAAGCCCGACGACAAATGGGGCGAGACGCCCTGCGCCTTCGTCGAGCTGAAGCCCGGCAAGACCGCGAGCGCGGACGACATCATCACCTGGTGCCGCGCAGGCCTTGCCCACTACAAGGCGCCGAAGCACGTGGTGTTCACCGAACTGCCGAAGACCTCGACCGGCAAGATCCAGAAGTTCAAGCTGAGGGATCTCGCGAAGGAGGTCTAGGCGGCGCGCGAGGTGGCATCATCCCTCACTCTCGTCATTGCCCGCCTCCGAGCGGGCAATCTTCTTCGGTGGCTGCGAGAAGAAGATGCCACGGTCAAGCCGTGGCATGACGAAAAATGTGAAACCCGCGGGTGTCACCCCTACTTGATCTTCACTTCCACCGGCTTGAACGCATCGGCCAGTTTCTGCGCCTCGGCCTTCTCGGCGTCCGAGAGCTGGGCGAGCATGGTGTCGAGTTCGGCGTCGGCGCGGCCGCCGCGGGTGGCGAGGATGTTCCACTTCATCGCCTCGACGCCATTCGCGGGCACGCCCTTGCCGAAGGCGTAGAGCCTCGCCACGCGGTTCTGCGCGATTATGTTGCCGCGCTTGGCCGCGAGCAGCAGCCACTGCGCCCCGATCTTCTCGTCCTGCTGCACGCCCTCGCCGCGGAACACGAGGACGCCGTAATCCAGCATGGCGTCGGGGTTGCCCTTCTCGGCCGCACTGCCCAGGAGCTTCGCCGCCTCGATGGCGTTCGCCTCCACACCCTTGCCCTCGAGGTAGAACACACCAAGATTGTAGAGTGCTCCGGCGTGGCCCTGGGCCGCGGACTTGCGGAACCAGTTGGCAGCGAGCGTGAACTCCGGCGGATTGCCGAACGCGCCCGCCATCAGGAGCCCCATGTTGAACTGCGCCTCGGCATTGCCCGCCTCGGCCGCACGGCGCACCAGGCTCTGGCCCTGGTCGAAGTCGAAGCGGCCCGCTGCCTCGTCGAGATAGATCACGCCCAGTGCAAGCTGCGCCTCGGCGTCGTTCTTCTCCGCGGCGCGCGACAGCCAGTCGATGGCGACATCGGTGTCGACCTCGGTGCCCTGGCCGTTGCGGTACATGATGCCGAGCAGCGTCATCGCCGCCACGTCGCCGGCTTCAGCGAGCTGGCGCGCCTCGGTGAAGGCCACGGCGAAGTCGCCGCCGTCATAGGCCTTGCGCACTTCATCGATGCTGGCGGCTCCGGCGGGCGTCGCCAGGAGGAGGATGGCGAAAAGGGCTGCGGCCTGGCGTTTCATGTGGTCCCGAGACGTTGCGACAGGGCCGTCACGATGCGGCGGGCCTGATCGGCGTCCTGCCACATCGCGTCGGACGGGCGGATGAAGTCCGGCTTCTGCGGCAGCAATATGTCAAGCGCTTCGGCGTCGACCGGGGTGAAGGCGACGCAGGGAATCTCCATCATGTCCGCCCACCAGCGGATGATGGGCTCACCGCCCAGGCTGGCCCCCGTCTGGTCGAAGGCGACGTAGTCGGCACCGGCTTCCGCCGCCTCCATGGCGAAATGCCGCGAGGCGCCCGCGAAGGCGCCCACGAAGCGGTCCTTGCCGATCGACTGGCGGGCCTCGGCGACGTCTTCGGCCGTGGCATCCACCTGCACGCCATCGGCCCCGCAGCGCGCCGCATCGCGCGCTTCGCCCGCCACCATGACGGCGACGCCGAGCGCCTGTGCTTGCGCTGTCACCTCACGCGCGAGCGGAGCGGGAACGAGCAGGCTCGCCACGTCGCCCGCCCCGCAAGCTGCCTTGAGGCAGTCGAGGAGCAGGCCCGGGGCGATGTCCTGCGGTGCGGCGAGAAACAGGCGCGGTGTCAGGCCGCTTTCTCCTGCGCTGCACTCCAGTTGCCCGCGGCGGCGAGCGCGTTCATCCTGGCGCGGTGCGCGAAGGCGCGCTGGCCGGCGGCCACGTTTTCCGTCTTCCCGCCCCAGGCCTTCAGCGCATCGGCCTGAAGGGCGCGGCCATAGGAGAAGGTGAGCTTCCACGGCAGCGGCCCCGCGGCATTCATGTAGTGGAGATGCGCCGTCGCATCCTCGCTCGACTGGCCGCCGGAGAGGAAGGCGATGCCCGGCACGGCGGCGGGCACGCAGCGCCTCAGAACCTTCAGCGTCTTCTCGGCCACTTCCTCGCGGCCGGCCTGGGTCGTGCACTTCTTGCCGGAGATCACCATGTTGGGCTTCAGGATGATGCCCTCGAGCTGCACACCCGCATAGTAGAGCTCCTGGAAGGTTTCCTTCAGGGCCCATTCGGTGGCTTCCGCGCAGCGGTCAATGGTGTGCGCGCCATCCATCAGCACCTCGGGCTCGACCATCGGCACGATGCCGCCCGCCTGGCAGATCGCGGCGTAGCGCGCCAGCGCATGGGCATTGGCGTGGATGGCATTGTGGCTGGGGATCGAGTCGGAGACGTCGATCACCGCGCGCCACTTGGCGAACTCCGCACCAAGCTTGGCGTATTCGGCCACGCGTTCGGCAAGGCCGTCGAGGCCCTCGGTCACCGTCTCGCCGGGGCAGAAGGGCAGGGGCTTCGGGCCCTTGTCGAGCTTGATGCCGGGAACCGCACCCGCTGCCTTGATGACGTCGACCAGCGGTGTCCCGTCCACCGCCTTCTGGCGCAGCGTCTCGTCGAACAGGATGACGCCCGAGATATAGGACTTCATCGCGTCAGCGGAGCGGAACAGCATCTCGCGGTAGTCGCGGCGGTTCGTCTCGGTCGAGTCGAGCTTGATCGATTCGAAGCGCTTGGTGATGGAGCCCGTGGACTCGTCCGCGGCGAGGATGCCCTTGCCCGGGGCCACCATGCGGTTGGCAATGTCGTTCAGTCTGTCGATGTTCATGCTGCTACCTCCAGAGCCTTGACGCCGGGGAGCGGCTTGCCCTCGAGCCATTCGAGGAAGGCGCCGCCCGCTGTTGAAATGTAAGTGAAGCCGTCCGCCGCGCCCGCATGGTTGAGGGCCGCGACCGTGTCGCCGCCGCCTGCCACGGACACGAGCTTTCCTGCCTTGGTGCGCGCGGCCGCATGCTTCGCGGCGGCCACCGTGGCCTGGTCGAAGGGTTCGACCTCGAAGGCGCCGAGCGGCCCGTTCCACACCAGCGTGTGCGCATCGTCGATCGCCGAGCGCACGCGGTCGATCGACATGGGGCCGACGTCGAGGATCATGCCGTCCGCTGGAATGGCGTCGACGCCATAGTCATGCCACTCCGCACCGGCCTTGAATTCCTTCGCCACGATGCCGTCGACCGGCAGGATCACCGCGCATTTGGCGTCTTCCGCCTGCTGCAGGATGCGCCTCGCGGTATCGACGAGATCCTTCTCCGCCAGCGACTTGCCGACGGAGTGGCCCTGCGCCAGCAGGAAGGTGTTGGCCATGGCGCCGCCGATCACCAGCGCATCGACCTTCTTCACGAGATTGCCCAGAAGATCGAGCTTGGTCGAGACCTTCGCACCGCCGACGATGGCGATGACGGGCCGCTTCGGCGTTTCAAGCGCCAATTGCAGCGCCTTCAGCTCCGCTTCCATGGCGCGGCCCGCATAGGCAGGAATGAAATGCGCAATGCCCTCGGTCGAGGAATGCGCCCGGTGCGCGGCCGAGAAGGCGTCGTTCACATAGATGTCGCCGAGCGAGGCCAGCATCTTCGAGAAGCCTTCGTCGTTCTTCTCCTCGCCGCCGTGGTAGCGGGTGTTCTCCATCAGCACGCACTCGCCGGGCTTCACATCGACTAGCGGGGCCGACTGCCAGTCGGTGAAGACGAACTTCACCTTGTGGCCGAGGTGCTGTTCGAGGGCCGCGGCGACGGGGCGGAGCGACATCTCCGGCACGACCTTGCCCTTGGGCCGGTCGAAATGGGCGAGCACGATAAGGGCGCCGCCCTTGTTCATGATCTCGCGGAGCGTGGGCACCACGCGCTCGATGCGGGTGGCGTCCGTCACCTTGCCGTCGGCCACCGGCACGTTGAGATCGACCCGGCAGAGAACGCGCTTGCCAGAGACGTTGACATCATCGAGCGTGCGGAACGCGGGCATGTGTGCTTCTCCCTTAGCCTGCTGCCTTTACCACAGCTTCGGCGGTAATGCCGAAGTGCTTGTAGAGAAGCTCCGCCGGTCCGGAGGCGCCGAAGCCGGTCATGCCGACGAAGGTTCCGTCCACCCCGATGAAGCGGTCCCAGCCGGTGCGCACACCGGCCTCGATGGCGATGCGGGTCTTTTCCGAGCCAAGCACCTTCGCCCTGTAGGCGGCGTCCTGCTCCGCGAAGCGTTCCATCGACGGCACGGAGACGACGCGCGTGGGCTTGCCCGCCGCATCGAGCATCGCCTTGGCGGCCATCGCGATCTCGACCTCGGAGCCCGATGCGAAGATCACGACGCTCGCGGGCTTGTCCGCGGAGGCGACCTCATAGGCGCCCTTCGCACACAGGTTCTCTTCCGAATAGGCAATGCGCGCGGGCTTCAGCTTCTGCCGGGTCAGCGCCAGAACGGAGGGCCGCGTCTCGTCCTTCAAGGCCAGCTGCCAGCACTCGGCGGTCTCCACCGCGTCGCAGGGGCGGTAGACGGCGAGGTTGGGGATGACGCGCATGGCGGCCAGATGCTCCACCGGCTGGTGCGTGGGGCCATCCTCGCCAAGCCCGATCGAGTCATGCGTCATCACATAGATCACGCGCTGCTGCATGAGGGCCGAGAGGCGGATCGACGGGCGGCAGTAATCGGTGAAGACCAGGAAGGTGCCGCCATAGGGAATGACGCCGCCATGCAGCGCCATGCCGTTCATCGCCGCCGCCATGCCGTGCTCGCGAATGCCATAGTAGACATAGCGGCCGCCATAGTCGGCGGCGGTCAAGGGCTTCAGCTCCTTCGACTTGGTGTTGTTGGATCCCGTGAGGTCGGCTGATCCACCCACCGTCTCGGGCACCGCGGCGTTGATCACGTCAAGCGCGTTCTGCGAGGAATTCCGGGTGGCAAGTGCGGGCGGGTTCTTGGCGAGCTCCTGCTTGTAGCCCGCGATCACGGCATCGAAATTCGTCGGAAGCTTCCCCGACGTGCGGCGCGTGAAATCTTCCTTCTTCGGAGAAGCCGCAAGCCGCGCGGTCCACGCCGTGCGATCGGCGGCCCCGCGGGCTCCCGCCTTGCGCCAGGCGTCCATCAGCTCATTGGGAATCACGAAGGGCTCATAGTTCCAGTCCAGCGCCTTCCTGGCGCCCGCGATCTCCTCGGGCCCTAGCGGCGAGCCGTGCGAGCCGGACGTTCCCGCCTTCGTCGGCGCGCCATAGCCGATCACCGTCTTGCAGGCGATAAGGACCGGCCTGTCGGAGCCCTGCGCGGCGGTCAGCGCGGCGGCGATCTCTGATGCGTTGTGGCCGTCGCAGCGCGACACGTTCCAGCCAGACGCCGCGAAGCGGGCGAGCTGGTCGGTCGAATCGGTCAAGGACAGCTTGCCGTCGATCGAGATGCCGTTGTCGTCCCACAGCACGATGAGGTTCTTGAGCTTCAGGTGGCCTGCAAGCGTCACCGCCTCCTGGCTGATGCCCTCCATCAGGCAGCCATCGCCCGCCAGCACATAGGTCTTGTGGTTGACGAGACCGTCGCCGAACTCCGCATTGAGGTGACGTTCGGCGATGGCGAAGCCCACCGCATTGGCGATGCCCTGGCCCAGGGGGCCCGTGGTCGTCTCGATGCCGGTGGCATGGCCGAATTCCGGGTGTCCCGCCGTCTTGGAGCCGAGTTGGCGGAAATTCTTGATCTCATCCAGCGTCATGTCGCTGTAGCCCAGCAGATGCAGCAGCGAATACATCAGCATGGAGCCGTGGCCGGCGGAGAGGATGAAGCGGTCGCGGTCCGGCCAGTGGGGGTCGGCGGCGTCGAACTTCAGGAACTGGGTGAAAAGCACGGTCGCCACGTCGGCAGCCCCCATCGGCAGGCCCGGATGGCCCGAATTGGCCTTCTGCACGGCATCCATGCTGAGGGCGCGGATGGCGTTCGCCATGGCGCGGGTCTGCTCGGGGGAATGAAGGGTCATGCGCGGCGGTTCCTTGGCTGAGGCGCGGGGAATTGGGGCTGGTGATAGCGCCTTGGGCGGTCGAGTCAATTGGAACCGTGGCTTGTTCCGGGCCCCGGCGTCACCATTTCAGGGGCGTTGCGCGCAAGGTGCAATCGGCCTAATGTGCGCTACGGTATCGGATGGGAAATTCTGTAGTCTTACCAGATGCTTTGATGGCAGGCATTCAGAAGTTGGATGAGGCATTCCAGCGCTTCGAGGCAGCCTTGCGCCTGTTCGAGGAGGCGGTGGCGAAGAAAGCGGGTGCGCAGTCACGCCTGGTCGAACTCGAAAGCGAGGCCGAATCCCTCCGCAAGGACAAGGCCCGGTTGACGGGCGAACTGGACCTCGTCCGCTCCAAGGCGGGAGAGCTCGTCGATTCGAGCAAGAACGCCGCCGGCAAGATCGACGCCGCCATGTCGCGCATCCGCGCCGTCCTGCACTCCAACATGCCTGAGTGAACCATGGCGCATGTGATCGTCCAGGTGAACGGCCGCCCCTACACCATGCAATGCCCCGAGGGCGAGGAGGCGCATCTCAAGGAACTCGCGGAACTCCTCGATGGCGAGGTGCAGCGGGTGAAGACGAGTGTGGGCAATGTCGGCGACATCCGCATGCTGGTCATGGCCGGCCTCATGGTGGCCGACCGGCTGTCCGAGGCGATCGCCAAGATCCAGGCGCTGGAGGAACAGGTCGCAGGGCTTCGCGAGGCGAAGACCGCCGCCCAGGCGGAAGTCCAGGAGGTGCAACTGGCGCTGGGCGAGCGGTTGCTCGTCGCCTCGAAGCGGCTCGAATTGCTGGCGCAGGAACTGGGCAAGTAGTCCGTCCATGGACATATGCCGCCATCGCACCTAGATTGAGGGGTGGCGGGCTGCCCGGTGCGTGAGCTGACATTTTTTCCCTGGGGCCTATGCGATTCTGAATGGGAGCTGTCCCTGGGCTTGGCCGTGGCCTTGCCTACACGGCGCCCACCTACACTTGTAGGGACCCGGGATCGTTAGTCACTCACGGCCCATGGTGGCTCGCCACGTCTTTTTGCTGGGGGGTCGATGGACATCGCCGAGGTGAAGCGCAAGGCGCGGACCGCCGCGTCGAAGCGCCGGGCGGAGGCGCATGAGCTTCTGAAGGAGGTGGCCGGGGCGGCGCTCGCCGAGCGCGGCCTGCCGGAGAGCCTTCCACCTGGCATCGTCTCGGGCTTCATCCCCTACAAGAGCGAGATCACCACCATTCCGCTCCTGAACCGGCTGCGCCGCGAGGGCTGGCAGACGGCACTGCCGGTGGTGATCGCACCCGAACAGCCGCTCGTGTTCCGCGCCTGGGCGCCGGGCGAGCCCCTGGTGCCCGGCGTCTGGGACATTCCCATCCCGCCCGAGACCGCACCTGAAGTCCTGCCGGACGTGCTGCTCGTTCCCATGCTCGCCTTCGACCGCCGGGGATATCGCCTGGGTTATGGCGGCGGCTTCTACGACCGCTCGCTGGAAAAGCTCCGTCGACTGAAGAAGGTGGTGGCGGTCGGCGTCGCCTATCATGACCAGATGGCGGATGAGGTGCCGGTGGGGCCCCATGATGCGCCGCTCGACTATGTGATGACGGAGCGGGAGAGTTTCGCATGCGGCTGATCTTCCTCGGCGACGTCGTGGGCCGCGCCGGGCGGGACGCCGTTGCGCGCGAGCTGCCGCTGCTACGCGAGCGCTACCGCCCCGACCTCGTGGTGGTGAATGGCGAGAACGCCGCGCATGGTTTCGGCATCACGGAGGATATCTTCCAGGGCTTCCTCGCCGCGGGTGCCGATGCGGTCACACTCGGCAACCATGCCTTCGACCAGCGCGAGGCCCTCGTCTTCATCGCGCGCCATCCCAACCTGCTGCGGCCGGTGAACTGGCCCAATGGCTGCCCCGGCCGGGGATCGGCCTTGATCGAGACGGCGTCGGGTCAGCGCGTGCTCGTCCTGCAGGCGATGGGCCGGGTGATGATCGAGCCGATGCTGGACGATCCCTTCCCGGCGGTCGAGCGCGAGCTCGAGGCCTGCCCGATGGGCCGGGCCTGCGATGCCGTGCTGATCGATTTTCACGCCGAGGCGAGTTCGGAGAAGATGGCCTTCGGCCATTTCTGCGACGGCCGCGCGAGCCTCGTCGTCGGCACCCACACCCATGTGCCCACCGCCGACCACCAGATCCTGCCCGGCGGCACCGCCTACCTCACCGATGCCGGCATGTGCGGCGACTATGACTCGGTGATCGGCATGGAGAAGACCGAGCCCCTGCAGCGCTTCCTCAGGAAGCTGCCGGTGGAGCGCATGCGCCCGGCCGAGGGCGAGGCGACGGTTGCAGGCGTCGCGGTCGAGACCGATGACCGCACGGGGCTTGCCACCATGGTGGCGCCGCTCCGCATCGGCGGCCGTCTGTCGCCTGCGCTACCTTCCGCATGGGAAACCTGATGATTGCTTAGGCATGACCGGGTTTCTGCTTTGCCACGAGAAAAACTCTAGTGACGGATGCGAAAAAGCCGTTAGTATCTTGTGCAGCGCTTATAAAAAATAAGGATGAGCGGCTGGTTCGGACACCTTCCGGCGGCCACATCTTCCTAAGAAGAGCGTAAATATGGGGAGGAAACCGTCGGCTGTACCTGTCGCCCGTGTTGGCGCGGGCAAGAGCATGCGTCCTCCCGAAACATAACACGCCGGCCCGCCGGCAATGAGGAGGACGCTTACGCATGAAGAAATTCGCTACCTTGTTCGGATTGATGCTGCTGGCCGGCACGGCGCTCCACGCGCCCAAGGCCCATG
>JADCDC010000354.1 GCA_020252385.1 Aestuariivirga sp. | reverse complement strand
GAGATGTTCCCGACGGGCGGCCAGGCGCTGGTCTTTGGGACAACCGTGACATTCTCCGGCTTGGACTGGACCGCCGGCAGGGGTCCGACGCCGCGGTTTCCGCTGGCGAAGGCGCCGGCCGAGAGAAACATCACGCTGAGAAGGACGGTGGTGGTCAGGGTCTTCATTGTCTTGATCTCCGGTGGAGAGAACGTCTTGCGATTTCGAAAGGTTGCGGCGCGGGAATTCGGGGTTTTGGGAAAGGGCCCCGGGATTTCTCCCGGGGCCGTCAAGTTGGGGCGGTCACGTTGCAGGGGATGGGTTCCGCCCGGGGGAAATCGTCAGCCCGTCGTCAGGGTGCAGTCGGAGTTGAGGCAGTCCTCAACTTCCAGCGGCCCCACCAGCGGGAAAGCCTGGTTCTTCTCGATCACGGTCTCGTTGGCTCCGGTCATCTCCAGCGCGGTCCGTTCGGCGGGCGAAACGGCAGCCCAGGCGCTGGCGGCGGAGAAGAGAGCGATCAGCAGCAGTGCAGAGTAGCGCGTCATGTTTGGCCTCCAAGTCCGAGCCGGTATGTCCGGCTGCTCTTGATGGTTCCGTTGTAGGGCGCTTTCCCCCGGCGGACTGTAATGCGCGTCACACCCGCAAAGAATCTTGGGGCGAGCGCAAAAAAAGAACCCCGGAGCGTGTCCGGGGTTCAGTTGCAGGCAGTGTTTGCAGGGGATGGGGGGGAAGTACTGCCTGGGTAGGTGAACATATCGTGATCGGGTGATCCGGTTTCAAGCCCCGGCCCCCCGGGGGGCGTCAGCTCTGGAGCTCCGAGCAGTCCTCGACCGCGCACTCCTCGACGATGATCGGGCCCAGCACCGGGAAGGGGCTGTTTTTCTCGACGATGGTCTCGTGGGTGGCCTGGTGAACGGTCCGGGCGGAGGAGGCCTCCACGGCCGCTGCAACACCGGCAATGGTGCCGAGTGCCAGGGTCAGGGCGAAGGCGTAGCGGATCATGTTCGAATTCCCTCTGGGTCTGCTGTCTTCTGAGGGCACCTTGGCGGCTCCTGGTGGAATCACGCCTGAATGCGCCGTTCAGCTGACGTTTATGTGGGGGATGATCCGTACGCTGTTGGGACAGTCCTGTTACTTGTTTGTGGTGGCTTGTGACCACTTCGGGGCAATTGAGGCTGCTGCCTTAATTGGCCGCCGCCATGACGGGAAGTTGAGGCCAGCTGACCGGCGGGCTTCTGCTGAAGGGATGCCGCCCAAACAGAAGGGCCGCGCTCCTGGCGGGAGGCGGCCCTCAACACGATTCTGGAAAGGTGACTTACTGCGCGGCGCGCGGGCCGCGGGTGGGCGCACCCTCGACCTTCTTCGGCATCGGCAGCAGGCCTTCGCGCTGCAGCTTCTTGCGCTGCAGCTTGCGGGCGCGGCGCACGGCTTCCGCCTTCTCGCGGGCCTTCTTCTCGGAGGGCTTTTCGTAATGGCCGCGGAGCTTCATCTCGCGGAAAATGCCCTCACGCTGCATCTTCTTCTTGAGCGCCTTGAGGGCCTGATCGACGTTGTTGTCACGGACTACGACTTGCAAGTGCTACCTCTGAACAGGTTGAATTGGATATGTGGGGCCCTCGACGAGCCTCGAGCGTGGGCGGCGGGTTAGCACAGAGTCTCAGGCCTGTCGAGGGGTTACCCGGTTGACATGCCCCATCTTCCGGCCATTCCGGGCCTCCCGCTTCCCATAAAGATGGAGGTGGAGCCCCGGTTCCGCGGCAAGCTCCGCCCAGCGGTTGATTTCATCGCCCAGAAGATTGCTCATCACAACGTCCGCGTGGCGCTCGGGCGAGCCCAAGGGCCAGCCGCAGATGGCGCGGATGTGCTGCTCGAACTGCGACACGTGGCAGGCATCCATGGTCCAGTGGCCGGAATTGTGGACGCGGGGCGCGATCTCGTTGACGATCACCTCCTCGCCGGCCACGAACATCTCGACCCCGATCACGCCCACATAGTCGAGAGCCGCGATGATCCGGCTGCCGAAGTCACGGGCTTTCGCGGCCACCCCGGAGGAAATCCGCGCCGGCACGGTGGAGGTGCGCAGGATGTGGTTCTCGTGGTGGTTTTCGGGCACGTCATAGACCGCGACCTGGCCCGACCAGCTCCGCGCCGCGATGACCGACACCTCCTTGTCGAAGCGGACGAAGCCTTCGAGCACGGCGGGCTGGTGGCCGATTTCGCCCAAGGCCGCGGCAGGATCGGTGTCTGCCTGAATCCTGGTCTGGCCCTTGCCGTCATAGCCGAAGCGGCGGGTCTTCAGCACGGCGGGCCTGCCGATGCGGGCCAGTGCGCTTTCGAGCGAGGCGAGGTCCGAGACCTCCGCGAAGGGGGCGACCGGAACGCCGAGGCCCGAGATGAAGGTCTTCTCCGCGATCCGGTCCTGCGCCGTCCTCAAGGCCGAAACGCCGGGCGCCACCGGCACGCGCGTGTCGAGGAAGGCCGCCGTTTCGCCCGGCACGTTCTCGAACTCATATGTGACGACATCAACCGCCGCCGCGAAGCGCGCGAGTGCCGCGAAGTCGTCATAGGCGGCAACGGTGTGCGCGGCGGAGACGGCAAAGGCCGGACTGTCGGCCTCGGGCGCATAGATGTGGCAGGCGATGCCGAGACGGGCGGCGGCAAGGGAGAGCATGCGGGCCAGCTGACCGCCGCCCAGTATGCCGACGGTGGAGCCGGGCGGCAGGGGTGCCGAAATCCGCTTCATGCCTCGTCCTGCGGGCGCTCGGCCACGGAGGCGGTCTGCTTCGCCCGCCACGCCTCCAGCCGCTCGGCCAAGGCCGCATCCGAAAGCGACAGCACGCTGGCGGCCAGGAGGGCGGCGTTGATGGCGCCCGACTTGCCGATCGCCAGGGTTCCGACCGGCACACCCGCGGGCATCTGCACGATCGAAAGGAGCGAGTCCTGGCCCGAGAGCGCCTTGGACTCGACCGGCACGCCGAACACGGGAAGGCTCGTCATGGCAGCCGCCATGCCGGGGAGGTGGGCGGCACCGCCCGCACCCGCGATGATCACCCGGTAGCCCTTCGCACGCGCGCCGCGCGCGAAGTCGTAGAGCCGCTGCGGCGTCCGGTGGGCGGAGACGATCAGGTCGTCATGGGCGAGGCCCAGGGCGTCGAGCGTCTCTGCGGCGTGTTTCATCGTGGCCCAGTCCGACTGGCTTCCCATGATGATGGCGACGGGCGGTGTGGCGGTCACGTCAGGTGTGGTCCTCAGGCGATGATGTCGGGGATGAGCATGTTCTCGATGACCTGGATCTTGTCCTTGATGTCCAGCTTCATCTTCTTGAGGCGGCGCAATTGCAACTGGTCGCTCGTGCCGGTCTGCTCAAGGGACAGGATGGCGGTGTCGAGATCGCGGTGCTGCTGGATGAGGTTCTGCAGCTGCGTGCGCAGCTGCACTTCCTGAATGACATCCAGCTTCGGCATCTCCCCCGCTATCCCTGTCCTGCGAGATTTAAGTTTTGGCAATCTTCACTAGAACCCTTTGCAAGGGTTCGACAAGCCCCCAAGTCTGTGTCATCATCAATGGCAATCCATATTCCCAACGATGGAGGATCGCATGAGTCTTCAAGCGCATCTTGGCGAGCTCTACGCCAAGCACCGGGCCCTCGAGGCGGAACTCGCCGAGGCGATGAACCACCCGGCATCGACCGATGCGGAAATCGCGGAGCTCAAGCGCAAGAAACTCAGGCTGAAGGACGAAATCTCCCGTCTCGAGCACCAGCACGCCGCCTGATCAGCATCCCGGCGGCCGCGCCTTGTGCCACGCCGTGGCGCGCTCATAGGCATGCGCCACGGTGAGCACCGTGCGGTCGTCGAACATGCGGCCGACGAGGTGCAGCCCGGCCGGCAGGCCGCCCGCGGTGAAGCCGCAGGGAACGCTGGCCGCAGGCTGCTGGGTGAGGTTGAAGGGATAGCTGAAGGGCGTCCAGTTCACCCACTTCGCCTTGCTGTCGCCGGAGGGTGAAAGCTTCCCCGCCTCGAAGGCCGGGATCGGCAGGGTGGGGGTGACCAGCAGGTCATAGCCTTCCATGAACTGGCGCATGTGGCTGCCCAGAAGGCCACGCGCCTTCACCGCGTCCTGGTAGTCGTCGAGGGTGATGGATTTCGCCTGCGCGACGACGTCGGCGAGGTCCTTGTCGAGCAGCTTCTTCTTGGCGGCGGGCAGACCCCCCAGCAGGGCGCGGGCACCCGACCACCACAGAACCCGGAAGCAGGCCGCGGGGTCGGCGAAGCCCGGATCCGTCTCCACGACGTCGGCCCCCAGTTCCGCCAGCACGCCCACGGCATCGCGCACCAGCCTTGCGATCTCGGGATCGACGTCGGCATAGCCCAGCGTGGCGCTGTAGGCGACCTTGAGGCCCTTGAGACCCTTGCCGAGCTTCGCGGTGTAGTCCGTGCCGTCATAGGGGAGCGCATGCCAGTCGCGCGCGTCGGGCTGGGCGATGACGTTCATCATCAGGGAGGCGTCTTCCACCGTCCGCGTCATCGGCCCAACATGGGCGACCGTGCCAAACGGCGAGAGCGGCCAGGCCGGCACCCGCCCGAAGGACGGCTTCAACCCGAAGATGCCGGTGAAGCCCGCCGGGATGCGGATCGAACCGCCGCCGTCGGTGCCGAGTGTCAGCGGCGCATAGCCCGCCGCCGCCGCCGCGGAGGAGCCGCCGGAAGAGCCGCCCGGCGTCTTCGACGGGTCCCACGGGTTGCGGGTGATGCCGGTCAGGGGTGAATCGGTGACACCTTTCCAGCCGAACTCCGGCGTGGTGGTGCTGCCGAGGAAAACCGCGCCGCATTCCCTGAGGCGCGCCACGCTCGGCGCGTCATGCTCCCAGGGCTGGTCCCTGGCGATGGTGCACGAGCCCCTAAGCGTGGGCCAGCCACGCACCAGCAGCAGGTCCTTGATGAGGGTCGGAACGCCATCGACCGGTCCCTGCGGCTCGCCCTTCAGCCAGCGCTTCTCGCTGGCGCGGGCGGCGGCCAGCGCCTCCTCCGGG